>DASTWB010000229.1:0-7735 GCA_035758725.1 Gaiellaceae bacterium | reverse complement strand
CCGCGGACGAGCACCTCGCCGTCGTCGGCGATCCGCACCTCGATGCCCGGGATCGCCGGGCCGACCGTCCCGAAGCGGAAGCGGCCGGGCATGTTCACGTTCGAGGCGGTCGTGCACTCCGTCTGGCCGTAGCCCTCGCAGATCAGGATGTCGAGCGTGTGGAAGAACTCGGCGATCTCCCTCGCCAGCGGCGCGCCCCCCGAGATCGGGAGCCGGAGCCGGCCGCCGAGCTTCGCCTTCACCTTCGAGTAGACGAGCCGGTCCGCGATCCGGTGCTGCAGCGCCAGCCAGGGCGACAGCCGCTTCCCGGCCTGCCGTGTCTCGCTCGCCCGTTGTCCGACTCGGAGCGCCCAGCCGATGATCCGGCGCTGCATGCCCGTCGCCTCGTCGAAGCTCTCGAGGACGGCGCCGTGCACCTTCTCGAAGACCCGCGGGACGCTCGGGAGCACCGTCGGCTTCACCTGCGCGGCGAAGTCGGCGACCCGCGCCGGGTCGGGGCAGAACGCGATCGAGCAGCCGACGTAGCCGGCGAGCAGGTGGAGGCAGCGTCCGAAGTTGTGGGCGAGGGGAAGGTAGAGGAGGATCAGGTCGTCCGGGCCGATGAACTCCGGGACGTCGTCGACGGCGCCGACCATCGAGTAGTAGTTGCGGTGCGTGATCATGCAGGCCTTCGGCGGCCCGGTCGTGCCGGAGGTGTAGATGTACGTGAACAGGTCCTCCTCGCCGACCGCTGCCCGCGCGTCGTCGAGCGCGCCGGGGTTCGCGGCTGCGTAGTCGCGGCCCTTCGCACGCAGTGCTTCGATGTCGGCGTACGACCAGATGTGCCGGAGCTTCGGCAGGTTCGCGCGCTCCTCGTCGACCTTCGCACGCTGCCCCTCGTCCTCGACGAGCACGCCGATCGCGTCGGCGTGGTCGAGGACGTACGAGCAGTCCTTCGGCGGGAGCGACGGGTAGATCCCGGCTCCGATCGCGCCGATCGAGCCGAGGGCGTAGTCGAACAGGACCCATTCGACGGCAGTGCGGCCGAGGATCCCCACCGCGTCGCCCTTGCCGATCCCCGTCGCGAGCAGGCCGTTGGCGATCTCGTCCACCGCCCGCGTCGCCTCGGCCCAGCTGACCTCGCTCCACTCGCCGTCCCGTTCCACGAGGTACGCGGTACCCTCGCGCGAGGCCGCGCGGCGCCACAACTCGGCGATCGTCTTCGTGCCCGTCGCCTGCTCTACGACCGCCATGTGCCTTTATCGTAATCGGCGGAGGAGATTCGGTGCCAAGGGAGAAAACCCGGGTCCCTCTACACTCTGGAGACCTCTATGCGCACGATTTGGAACGGCTCGATCAACTTCGGCCTGGTCAACATCCCGGTCGGTCTCGCCCTGGCGACGAAGCCGGCCGCCCGCCAGTCCGACGTCAGCTTCCGCACGCTCCATCGCGAGTGCGGGACGCCGATCCGGCAGAAGCGCTGGTGCCCGGTCCACGACCGCGAGGTGAGCGCGGACGAGCTCGTCAAGGGCTGGGAGGTCTCGAAGGGTGAGTTCGTCATGGTGGAGGACGCAGACCTCGAGGCGATCGCGCAGTACGACGACTCGCGCGCGATCGAGATCCAGACGTTCGTACCCCTCGACCAGGTCGACCCGGTCTTCTTCGACCGGACGTACTACCTCGCGCCCTCGTCGACGCCGGCGCAGCGCCGTCCCTACGTCCTGCTGCTGCGCGCCCTCCAGGAGAGCGAGATGGGCGCCGTCGGGCGCTTCGTCCTCCGCGGCCAGGAGCATTTCGCGCTCATCCGCCCCCGCGGCGACGCCCTTGCGCTCGAGACCCTGTTCGTCGCCGAGGACGTCCGTTCGCAGGCCGAGGTCGAGGAGGCCGTGGGCGACACGGAAGTCAAGGAGGCGGAGCTCGAGCTCGCGCGGCAGGTGATCGACAGCCTGGCCGCGGACTTCGACGCGACCGCCCTCGAGAGCGAGTACCGGCGCGACCTGCGAGAGATGCTCGAGGCGAAGCTGTCCGGGCAGGAGATCAAGCGGCCGGAGCCGGTCGAGGAGACACCGGTCATCGACCTGATGGAGGCGCTCCGCCAGAGCGTCGACGAGGCGCAGAAGCAGAAGAAGGCTCCTGCGTCCTCGCGGTCGAAGGCGAAGAGCTCGGGCGGCACGCGCAAGAAGGCCGCCGCCGGCGGCCGCAAGTAGGACGCGCGGCCTAGTGGTGCTGGAGCGGCTGCGCCGTTCCGGAGCCGACTGCCTCGAGCTGGGCGGCGAAGAGGGTCTTGTCGATCCTCCCCTGGTAGATCGGGACGCCTTCCTGCACGCAGAGACGGATGACCTGCTCGCGGTCCATTCCGATCTCCTTCGACAGTTCCTCGGGCGTCAAGTGGTTCGGCATCAGGCTTCTCCTCGCTTCGATTCCGGGCACGAAAAAAGCCCGCCGCCGCAAGGCGTGACGGGCTCGAAAGCTCGCGTGTCGGCTGGGCGGCTCATCACTCGCTCGACCTCCTAGTCGACACGCCCACAGCTTACACCGGAACGGGGACGTCGACGAACTCCCAGTCGAGCGAGAACCGCTCCGCCAGCTGCTCGGCGAGCGCCTTGATCCCGAACGTCTCCGTGGCGTAGTGGCCGCCCGCCAGGAAGTGGATGCCGAGCTCCCGTGCCAGGTGGAGGGTGGGCTCCGCCGGCTCGCCGGTCACGTAGGCGTCGTAGCCGCCGGACGCCGCCTCGCGGACGAGCCGCGCGGCCCCACCGGTGATCACGGCCACGCGCTCGATCCGCTCCGGGCCGCCGTCGAAGACCTGGGGTCCCTGCCGGTCGTGTCACGGAGTCGCCTCGTGAGCTCGTCGAGGGTGGCCGGCTCGCCGAGTCGCCCGCCGAAGCCCCACTCGAGGAAGCGCTGCGGCTCCTCGATCCCGAGCGCCCGCGCGACGATGATGTTGTTCCCGATCTCCGGGTGCGCGTCCAGGGCCAGGTGGTAGGCCGCGAGCGTGATGTTCCCCTCGAAGAGCGTCCGGAGCCGCCGCTTCATGTGGGCGTCCACGATGCGCGGGTCGCCCTCCCAGTACATGCCGTGGTGGACGACGAGGAGCTCGGCGCCGGCCTCCTTCGTCCGCCCGAACGCCTCCAGCGAGGGGGAAACCGAGGCGGCAATCTTCGTCACCTCCTCCGCGCCGATCACCTGCAGCCCCATCGGGCCGTAGTCGTGGAAGCTGTCGAGATCGAGCAGCTCGCGGGCGTAATCGATGATGTCGTCGCGAGCTGCCAAGGCGCTAATCGGGGTGCCCAGATTTGAACTGGGGACCTCTCCGACCCGAACGGAGCGCGCTACCAGGCTGCGCCACACCCCGAGAGGCCACAGGTTAGCCGAGGTTCCGATGCACGACGGCGGTGCAGAGATCCTCGACGTAGTCGAGACCGCCTTCGGTTGCGATCCTGCGCGCTTCGTCCGAGCGGATCCCGAGCTGGAGCCAGAACGCCTTCGCGCCGGCCGCGACGGCCTCCCGTGCGTGCTCCGGCGTGTGCTCGGGCCGGCGGAAGACGTCCACGAGGTCGATCGGCCGGTCGACCTCGGCGAGGGTGGCCACGCACCGCACTCCCAGCACGTCGTCGCAGTCGAGGGGTCGGACGGGGATGACGTCGTAGCCCTGCGCGAGGAGGTACCGCATGACGCCGTGGCTCGGCCTCATCGGGTTCGACGAGGCGCCCACCAGCGCGATCGTCTTCGCCTCCCGCAGGATCTGCTCCGGGCTCCTCATGCCGCGGTCCGAACCCGCCGGGAGGCGAGCGGTGCGATCCAGAGCACGGCGGACAGCCCGAAGCCCACGAGCAGCAGCGTCGCAGGCGAGAAGGCCCCCGCAACCGCCGCGGTCAGCGCATAGCCGACCGGAACGAGCGCGAAGGATCCGAAGAAATCGAGGCTCGTGACGCGGGCGAGCTTGGACGACGGCACCTGCTGCATGAGCAGCGTGCTCCAGACGCCGATTCCGTAGCCGATGCAGACGCCGCGCATGGCGACGAACAGGCACGCGAGCTCGAACGAGTGCGTCAGCGCCATGGCGATGACGCAGAGGTCGTTCCCGGCGAAGAGCAGGTACATGATGATCACCCGTCGCCGGGTCGGGTTGGTCTGGCCGAAGGCGAGGCTCCCGAGAGCCATCCCGAGCGACTGAAGCGTGAAGAGGGCCCCGTAGGAGCCGACGCCGCGGCCGAACTGCTCCTCGACGAACGCGGGCAGCAGCGCCGTGTAGGGCGCCATCGCGATCATCAGGATGAACGAGGCGAGGAAGATCGTGATCCAGAGCCACGGGATGCCCAGGACGTACCGGAGGCCGTCGACGATCTCCTTGACGGTCCCCTGTGGCTCGTCTCGCTCGAAGGCGCGAGGGCGTGCCATCACCATCAGCACCGCCGCCGCGACGAAGCTCACCGCGTTGAGGGCGAAGACGGACGACGCCCCTGCGATGCCGTAGAGCGCGCCCGCGAGGGCGGGGCCGATGACGAAAGCGGCCTGGCGCGAGAGGCCGGTCAGCGCGTTCGCAGACGCGAGGTGGTGCTCGTCGACGACGAGCGGGACGATGCCGCCGTACGCCGGGTAGAAGAAGCCGTCGCCGGCGCCGTACAGGACGGCGAGCGCGATCAGGCTCCACAGCTCGAGGTTGCCGCTCGCGTCCACGGCGAGCAGCGCGATCATGACGGCGCACCGCGCGAGGTCGGAGACGATCATGAGCGTGCGGCGCGGATAGCGGTCGGCGAGCGCGCCGCCGATGAGCAGCGTCGCCAGCATTGCCGCGCCGTGCCCCATCAGGACGAGCGCGAGGGTGCTCTTCGACCCGGTCAGCTCGAAGCTCTTCCAGCCGAGCGCGACGAGGAAGGCGCCGTCCCCGACGAGCGAGATCGTCTGGCCGCTCCAGAGCAGCCGGAAGTCCCTGCTGCGCAGGGCGTGCAGGGCACGTGCGCGCCCTCGCGTCTCCACGACCGCTTCCAAGGACGGGGCTATCCTGCCAGCGGATGTCGGACACGCTTCGGGTCGCATGCGTCCAGCTGACGAGCCGGGACGACAAGGCGGCCAACATCGAGAAGGCCGAGCAGCTCGTCGCCCGGGCGGCGGCGACTGGCGCGGACGTCGTGCTCCTGCCGGAGAAGTGGAACGCGATCGGGAACGCCGAGGTCTTGCACGGCGCGGCCGAGACGCTCGAGGACGGCGAGTCGGTTCGGGCGATGTCCGAGTGGGCGAGCAGGCACGGCATCACGCTCGTCGGCGGCTCGATCACCGAGCGCAGGGCCGGCCGGGAGAAGCTCTCGAACACGAGCATCGTCTTCGACTCCGACGGCTCCGTCGTGGGCCTCTACCGGAAGATCCACATGTTCGACGTCGAGGTGGGCGGCCACGCCTACCGCGAGTCGGATGCGGAGGAACCGGGCGACGAGCCGGTCGTCGTCGAGGTCGAGGGCTGGCCGACCGGGCTGACGGTTTGCTACGACGTTCGCTTCCCCGAGCTCTACCGGATCCTGGCGCTCGAGGGCGCGCAGCTCGTCACTGTGCCGGCGCACTTCACGCTCTACACGGGCAAGGACCACTGGGAGCTCCTCCTGCGGGCGAGAGCGGTCGAGAACCAGTACTACGTGGCGGCCGCTGCCCAGATCGGCGAGACGCTTCCCGGCCGGCTGAGCTACGGCCGCTCGCTGATCGCCGATCCGTGGGGGACGGTCGTCGCCTGCGCGCCGGACGAGGAGACGGTCATCTCGGCGGAACTCGACCGGCGGCGCCTCGACGACGTGCGGGCGAAGCTGCCGTCCCTGGCCAGCAGGCAGGCGGACGCCTACCGGTGGCCGACTCCCAGCCGGTAGCAGCATGGACATCCAGGCGGTCCTCTTCGATCTCGACTTCACGCTGGCGAAACCGGGCCCGGACCTCGGCCCCGAGGGCTACCAGCGCCTCGGCCGGCGGTTCGGTCTCGAGCTCGACCCGTCGGCCTACAAGGAGGCCCGCGCAAGGGCCGTGGAGGGCCTGCACAAGCACCCCGACTACCGGCACGACGAGGAGATCTGGATCGCGTTCACCGAGCGGATCATTCGCGGCATGGGAGGCGACTCCAAACGGGCGTACGAGGCCGCGCTCGAGATGACGAGGGCCTGGGAGCACGCGCACAACTTCGACCTCTTCGACGACGTGCCGCCCGTGCTCGACAACCTCCGGCAGCGGGGCCTGAAGCTGGGGCTCGTCTCGAACACGGGCCGCGACGTCGACGAGTTCCTCGCGCACCACAACCTCCACATGGACGCCGCCCTCTCCTCCCGCGTGCACGGGAAGGTCAAGCCGCACCCGACGATCTTCCAGGCCGTCCTGGAGCGGCTCGGCGTCTCGGCGGAGCAGGCCGCGATGGTCGGGGACTCGCCCGAGGACGACCTCGAGGGCGCGAGGGGGCTCGGGATGCGCGCGTTCCTCGTCGACCGCGAGGGCCTCTATCCGGACGAGCCGGACCGCCTCCCCGACCTCTTCGCGCTGCCGACCGCCCTGGGCCTAGCAGCGATCTGAGTCGGGACAGGTCGCGAGCACCTGGACGGACGGCGTCCGGCGGTGCCCACGCGGCCACGTCAGGCGGATGCGGAGCGAGGCCGCGTTGTTCTCGTAGCTCAGCTCACGCATGAGCAGCTCCGGATTGGCGCGGTTCACGAGGACGTAGTTCCCGGCCGGGATCCGCGTCACGTCGAGGTTCTGCCCGTGGAAATGGCTCGGGTACTTGTCCGTGTAGCCGACCGAGGTGCCCTGGAGCACCGACATCGCGTGCGGGTTTCCGCGTTCGCAGTAGTGGTTGAAGACGGGCCGCGGCGGCTCGTTCGGCTGCACGCCCGGCGCATGCGCCCAGTGGTCGGCGAGGCAGAAGCCGCTCTTCCGGTCACTGACGAGCAGACGGTGGTCCGAGAGCCGCCGGAGCTCGTACCGCTGGAAGTCCATGACGTGCCAGTGCGAGTGCGTGGAGGCGTAGACGTAGCGCAGGACGCCGACCTGGGGGTAGTGGCGAAACGCGCCCGAACCGAGCCGAACGCGCTGCGTCACCGCCATCGTCGACGCGCGCGGGCTGCGGCGGTGTGCCAGCAGCGTCATCGGTCCGCCGCCGAGGTTGTCGGTTGCAGAGTCGAAGCCGAGCAGGAAGTGCGGGCGGCTGCCGCGCCGTTCCACCCGCACGGAGAGGTCGGCCGGCGGACGCTGCTCGAGGTCCGGAAGCAGCTCGGCGGGTCGCGGCAGGGCCGGACGGGGAGCCGGGCGGACGGAGAAGGGCGGCAGCCCGATCGGCGCTGCGGCCGTGGCGCCCGGGCGCAGGCTCCAGACCGTCTCCACGGCGCCGACCTCGGTGGAGTACAGAACGCGCCTGCCGTCGGCGCTGAACGCCGGGGTCTGCTCGACGGCGGGGTCGTTCGTCAGTCGCGTCGAGACGCCCGACGAGACGTCGAGCGAGAAGAGATCGGTCTGGAGGCCGTCGTCGACGGCGTGGACGAGAAGCCTTGCATCGGGCGACCAGGCCGGAGCGGTCTCGGCCGCCGGCGTCCGGGTGAGCCGCACGATGCGGCCGCGGGCCGGGTTGGCGGTGAAGAGGTCGCCGCCGCTCGAGAAGGCGATCCGGCGGCCGCCCGGGGACCATGCGGGCTCGTGGCCGGGCGCGATCGCGCGCTCGCTGCGCCCGTCGGCGCGCACGACCACGATTCGGCCGTCCCGCTCGAGCGCGAGCCGCCGCCCGTCCGGCGACCAG
>DASTWB010000169.1:0-2868 GCA_035758725.1 Gaiellaceae bacterium | reverse complement strand
CCGCCTGCCTCGGGGCGTTCGCGCTCCTCTACCGCCTGACGCTCCAACACCTCGGGGACGCCGGCGCGCGCCGGGCCGTCCTCTACCTCGCGATCTCCCCGTTCGCGCTCTTCCTCGGCGCGGTCTACAGCGAGTCGGTCTTCCTCCTCGCCGCGGTGGCGAGCTTCTACCTCGCCGAGCGCCGGAGCTTCCTCGGTGCCGGGATCGCCGCGGGTCTGGCCTCACTGACACGGCTGGTGGGTATTGCGCTCCTGCCGTCGCTCGTGCTCCTCGCCTGGCGCGAGCCGAGGCGGGGCCCGGCGCTGCTCCGCCTGGCGGCCGCGCCGGCCCTCTTCGCCCTCTACCCGCTCTACCTCTGGTGGAAGGTCGACGACCCCCTCGCGTTCCTGCACGCCCAGGGAACGTGGAGCCGGCACGTCTCGCCCGCAGGGCCTCTCGGGGGGATCTGGGACGGATTGCGAGCCGGTTGGGCAGGAGTCCGCCAGCTGGCGTCCGGCTCGGACGCAACCCGCTACTGGAGCGCCGTCCAGGACCCGGAGCCCGACCGCGTTGCCGCCATCAACCTCGGCCAGCTCGCCTTCCTGGTTCTCTACGTCGCGCTCGCAGCCGTCGCCTGGCGGCAGTTCGGCGCCCCGTACGGCCTCTTCGCCGTGCTCGGCCTCGCGATACCGCTGAGCGCACCCTCCGAGCGGTGGCCGCTCCTGTCGATCGGGCGTTTCGGCCTCGTCGTCTTCCCGCTCTTCATGGCGCTCGCGGCACTCGGTTCGCGACCGCGCGTGCACACCGCGGTGGTCGTCGCAAGCGCAGTGCTCCTGGGCGTCGTTTCGGCACAGTGGGCCCTGTGGCAATGGGTGGCATGAACGAGCCCGAGCGCCGCTACGCGGCCCAGCCCGGGCTCGGCGGCAAGCTCGTCGCCTGGTGGGTGCTGGTCGGCAGCCTCATCCTGATCGGCTTCCTCTCGGCCGCGTCAGCCGAGGCCGACGCCGACCGCACGGACGCCGTCTACCAGTACCAGTTCGCGATCGGCGGGATCCTCGTCTACGCGTTCCTGATCGGCATCGTCCTGCTCATCGCCCGCGGACTCGACTGGCGCGAGACGTTCGCCTTCCGGCGGCCGAACTCCTGGAAGCGCGCCGCAGCACTGACGGGTGGTCTCCTCGTGGCGGTGTTCATCGTCGGCGCGATCCTGGAGGCGATCTTCCACGCCGGCGAGGAGCAGGGTCTCGACCCGGCCGGCTGGCAACCGGACCGGGCCGGCGCGCTCGTCTTGAGCTTCGTCGCGATCGCCGTCGCGGCGCCGCTGGCCGAAGAGATGACGTTCAGGGGGCTCGGCTACTACCTCCTCAGCCAGTTCGGCCCCTGGGCGGCAATCGCGGTCACCGGGCTCGCGTTCGCCCTCGCCCACGGTCTCATCGTCGGCATCCCGGTCTTCTTCGTGATCGGCGCCGGGCTCGCCTTCCTGCGCTACCGGACGGACAGCTTGCTGCCGCCGATCCTGCTCCACATGGCCTTCAACGGCCTGCAGCTCGTGATCGGCGTCTTCGGCTAGTTGTCGTCTTCGCCGACGGCGAACTGGTCCGGCGAGACGTCGTCGAGAAACTTCTTGAACTCGTCGACGATCTCTTCCTCGTTCACGTCCTCCCCCTCGAACTCGATCGCGGACTCTTCGATCACGCGCTCGGCCGCGAAGATCGGCGCGTCGGAGCGCACGGCGATGGCGATCGCGTCGGAGGGCCTGGAGTCGATCTCCAGCTCCGAGCCGTTCTGCTGCACGGTGATGCTCGCGTAGAAGGTGTTCTCGCGGAGCTCGGTCACGGTGATCCGGACGACCTCCGCTTCCAGCTGCTCGAGCATGTCGGCCAGCAGGTCGTGGGTCATCGGGCGCGGGGTGGAGGCGCCCTGCAACTTCATCAGGATCGCGGCCGCTTCCGAGTGACCGATCCAGATCGGGAGGAACTTGTTGCCGTCGGCGGTCTTCAACAAGACGATCGGCTGCTTGCCCACCAAGTCGAAGCTGACGCCGTAGATGACCATCTCGTGCATGCGCGACCCGTTCTGATGTTAGCGCCGGGTTCCTTCGCCAAACCCGGTTCGACCGTGCGCTACCATCGCCCTCTCGCGGGCGATTAGCTCAGTTGGTTAGAGCGCCGCTCTGATAAGGCGGAGGTCCGTGGTTCGAATCCACGATCGCCCATCGCGTATGCGATGCCCGCGAAGCGGGCGGTGGAAGGGGTCCGGGGAAACCGGGAGGCTGCCCCAGCTCGAAGCAGGTGCCCCGCGAAGCGGGCGGTGGAAGGAGTCCGGGAAGACCGGGAGGTTGCCCCAGCTCGAAGCAGGTACGTCCTGCTAGTGAAGGGCCGTCGTCTCGCGCAGGTAGTCGGCGACGGCGAGCAGGAACGCGGTGTCCCCGGCGAGCTCGGCCACCGTTCCCTTCGTGTGCTCGTCGAGCTCGTCGTCCCTCGCGAGCTCGCTGAGGAACGGCTCCAGCCGGCCTGCCTGAGAGAGCGCGGCCATGCGCAGGAAGAGCGCACGGGCGTCCTCGTCCTGCGAGATCGCCTCGAGCCACTCGATGTCCTGCTGCCACAGTCCCAGCATCTCCAGACACAACGACCGGAGCGGCCCGTTGGGTACGGCCTAGTCCGGCGAGACCGCAGCTTCGAGCGTTTCGACGATCTCGGCCAGCTCCACGTCGTCGGCGAACAGGATCTCGAGCCGGCCGCTCCTGACCTGTGCGAATCGCCCCGTCAACAGCTCGGCGGCGGCGCGGGCGCGATCTGCAAGGACGGGATCCGAAGGAGTCCGGCTCGACCTACGTGGCTTCCGGCGCGCACCCGCCCAGCGAGCCGCACGCTCGGCCTCGCGCACGGA
>DASTWB010000164.1:0-4831 GCA_035758725.1 Gaiellaceae bacterium | reverse complement strand
CGCCGGTCCCCACGACCCGCACCGCGGTCTCCGGTGGCTCGTTCTGCGCCCGCATCAGCGCGATCGCCTCCTCACCGCCCCACTCGTCCCACCAGGTCTCGGCGATCCAGTCCGGATAGGAATGCCGGAGCGCGGCCTCCCGAGCCGTGGACTCCGGTAGCGCGTCGAGCAGCGGCCGGATCCCCTCGGCGACCCTGCGGAGGACGGCGTTCGCGAACCCCGCTGCGCGCCCCGCCCTCGACGCCTTCACGAGCTCCACGGCCTCGTTGACGCTCGCCCGTGCGGGAACGCCGCCGAGGAACCCGAGCTCGTACGCACTGAGCCGGATCGCGGCCCGCACGGGCGGGTCCATCGCACTGACCGGACGGCCCCCGAGCCGCTCGATCGCCTCGTCCAGCGTCCGCACCATCTGGATCGCGCCGTACGCGATCCGCTGGCCGAAGGCCCGGTCGCGCGCGTCGAGGTCCTTCGCCTCCGACGCGAACGCGCGGTCGGCGTACGCGTCCTCCTCGAAGACGCGCATGAGCACCCGGTGCGCGACCCGGCGGGCGGGGCTAGCGGACGCCACGCTCGAATTCGTCCAGCGTCATCCGGCGGCCGCCCTCCGGCTGGACCTCGAGAAGCTCGAGCCGGTCGTCGGCGATGCGGGACCGCCAGACGAGCACCGGCCGTCCGTGGAGCTCGCCGCGGGCCCCGATGTGGGGGGAGAGCGCCCGAATGCGGTTGTGGAGCTCCTCGGGCGGCCGCGACCAGTCCAGAAGCCGGTCCTCGGGCGCGATCTTCTCGGCATAGGTGACCTCACCCTCCTGCGGCCGGAAGTCGCCGGCCATCGCCCGCTCGACGAGGTCCGGCGCGAGATCGGCGGCACGGCCGTACACGGCGCCCGCGTCGTCGTCGGGGCCGATCGGAAACGCCGCGGCCGCACCCACCGGCCCGGCGTCCAGCTCCTCGACGAGGCGAATGATGCTGACCCCGGTCTCGGTGTCCCCGGCCATGATCGCCCGCTCGACGGGCGCCGCGCCGCGCCAGCGTGGCAGCAGCGACGGGTGGACGTTCAGCCACTCGGCCTGCTCGAGCAGGTCGCCGGGGATGAGCGCGCCGTAGTCGACGAGCACGACGGCGTCGACGCCGAGGTCGAGGCCGGCCGGCCGCTCCGGCTGCCGGACCGGGATCTCCAGGCGCCGGGCCATCTCCTTGGCGGGCGGTGGTGCCGGCCGCCGGCCGCGGCCCTTGGGGCGGTCGGGACGAGTGAGGACGTACTCGATCGGCCACCGCGCCGCGAGCTCGGCCAGGACGTCCGCGCCGAACCGTCCGGTCGCCGCGACGGCGACGCGCACTACGACGGCGTGAGGACGGCCTTCGGCCGCAGGACGGCGAGCGCGGCCTTGCGCGCCTCGTCCGTCGTGCGGTCGAGGATGAGGACGCCGTCGAGATGGTCGAGCTCGTGCTGGACGACCCGGGCCGCGTGATCGCTCAGCTCGAGCGTGAGCTCACCGCCCTCGAGGTCGCGTCCCTCGACCCGCACCGAAACGGGCCGCTCCACGGGCATCTGGACGCCCACGAGCGACAGGCAGCCCTCGTCGTCGACGGCGGTCTCCTCCGAGCTCTCGGCGAGCACGGGGTTGACGACCGCCACCGGGTCCTCCTCCGGATCGGGCTGGAAGACGAACAGCCGCCGAATGATTCCCACCTGGGTCGCCGCGAGCCCCACGCCGTTCGCGTCGCGCATCAGGTTCGTCATCCGCTCGGCGAGGCGCCGGAGGTCGCCGTCGAACGATTCGACCTCGCGCGCCTGCATGCGCAGCACCGGATCGGGGTACTGCCGGATCTGCCCGAGCGCGATCCGGCGCCGGGCTTGCGCCTCCGCATCGAGCTCGTCGTTTCTGACCTGGCCGGCCTCTGCCACAGCGGCCCTATGTAATCAGAGCCCTTGGGGGTCGACGTCGACCGCCGCGCGCACCCCGGCCCGGCTCATCGCCGGCGCCGCGGCGGACAGCAGGTGCGCCGCGCGGGACGCGACCGGCCGGACTCGGTCGGTCTTCACGAGCAGCTGCGCCCGATGCCGGCCGCGGAGGCGGAGCAGCGGCGCAGGACCCAGGACGTCGGCGCCGTCCAGTCCGGCCGCGATCTCCCCGAGGAGCCGCATCGGGTCGCCCGGTTCCCGCCCGTCGGCCACGACTCTGACGAGATGGCGGAACGGCGGATAGCCGAGCTCCCGGCGCCGCTCGAGCTCCTCTGCGAGGAACCGGCCGACGTCGTGACGGGCCGCGTGGACGATCGGGCGCGCGTCGGGCTGGAACGTCTGGACGATGACGCGGCCCGGCGCGTCCCGGCCGCTGCGGCCGGCCAGCTGTGTGACGAGCTGGAACGTCCGCTCCTCGGCGCGGAAGTCCGGCATGCCGAGGCCGGTGTCGGCGTCCACGACGGCGCCGAGCGCGACCCCGGAGAAGTGATGGCCCTTCGCCACCATCTGGGTGCCGACGAGCACCGCCCTGTCGGCCTCGCCGAAGCGGCGGAGCGCTGCCGTCAGCTCGGCGGGCCGCCGGACCGCGTCGGCGTCGAGCCTGATGCGCTCGAGCCCCGGCACCTTCTCGGCGAGCTCTTGCTCGAGGCGCTGGGTCCCGGCGCCGATGCGCGCGAGCTCGGGAGAGCCGCACGCCGGGCAGCTCTCGCCGGTCTCCTCCGTGAGCGAGCAGTGGTGGCAGTGGAGGCGCCCGTCCGCGTGGAGCACGAGCGCCACGTCGCAGTTCGGGCAGCGCCGCGTCCGGCCGCACGCGCGGCAGTGGATCGCGGGAGCGACGCCGCGGCGGTTGAGGAGCAGGATCGCCTTCCCGCCGTGCTGCTCGATTGCGCCGAGCTCGGCGAGGAGCGGCGCCGAGAGCGGATAGCCGGCCTCCCGGCGGAGGTCGACGACGCGGACCGGCGGCAGCGGCCCGGCGAGGCGGCCTCCGAGCTCGAGCCTCTCGAGGCGCTCCCAGCTTTCGGGCCGCGGCGTCGCCGTGCCGAACACGGCGACGGCGCCCTCGAGCGCCGCCCGCTTCGCGGCGACGGTGCGTGCGTCGTAGCGGGGATCCGACTCCTGCTTGTACGACGGGTCGTGCTCCTCGTCCACGCAGACGAGCCCGAGCGACGCGACGGGCGCGAAGACCGCCGACCGCGCACCGACGACGATGGGCGCGGCGCCGCTCGCGATCCGCTGCCGCTCGTCCCGTCGCTCGGCCTCGGTCAGGGAGGAGTGGAGCACGGCGACCCGGTCCCCGAAGCGCGCCCGTAGGCGGCCGACGGTCTGCGGCGCAAGCGCGATCTCCGGCACGAGGACGATCGCGCCCTTGCCGCGCTCGAGCGCCGCCGCGCACGCCTGGAGGTAGACCTCGGTCTTGCCGCTGCCGGTCGCCCCGTGGAGGAGGAGGTTGCCGCCCCCGCCGTCCATCGCCTCGACGATCCGGCCGACCGCTCGTTCCTGGCTCTCGCTCAGCTGCGCCGGTTCCGCCTCGCCGTCGAGCGAGTCCCGCTCGCCGGGCTGCGGCCGCTCGCCGCGCGCTTTCCGCTTCAGCGGCGCGACGAGCTCGAGCGCGCGGGCAGGCGTGGAACCGTAGTAGTCCGCCAGCCAGAGCGCGAGGTCGACCAGCGGCTCGGGGAGCTCGTCGACGACGTCGCCGACCAGCACCGCCTTCACGCCCTCGGGCGGCCGCTCCTCGAGCCCGACGACGACTCCCCGTCTCTTCGCGCCGCCGAAGCGCAGCGAGACGACGGCGCCCTTGCCGACCGCCGGCGGAACTTCGTACGTGAACGGACGGGCGATCGCCCGCGACGAGACCAGCGGGTAGACGGAGGCGTAGCGGGCGCTCACCCCGCCAGCCTAGTGAGGGGCTAGGCCGTCTTCTGTGCCGGCTTCGGCGATCCGCTGCGCAGATAGAGCCACAGCGCGGGCACGGCGAACGCAACGAGGACGCCGACCTGGAGCAGCATGCTCTCCGGCAGGAGACCGCCCTCGGCGAGCTCGTGGACGCCGCCGAAGAGCAGCCAACCGGCGAAGACGAGGAGCAGCAGGCTCGTGACGGTGAAGAACCGGCGGAGGTCGAGACGCGAGCTGCCCTTGTAGAAGAGGTAGCCGAGTCCCACGGCGGCGACCAGACCGAGTGCGCCGCCGACGAACGAGACGCCCGCGTTCGAGTTCTCGAACGTGCCGAGCAGAAAGAGCGCGGTCTCGAGCCCTTCGCGGAGGACGCCGACGAAGGCGACGATCCCGAGCCCGACGGCGGAGCCGACCCTGAGCGCGTCCTCGACCTGTGACTCCAGGTGCTTGCGAATCGTGCGGGCGTGGCTCCGCATCCAGAAGACCATCCACGTCAGCATCGCGGCCGCGGCGAGCATGATCGAGCCTTCCCAGAACGCTTCCGCGCGCCCCTCGAACTCGGTCCCGATCGCGTAGAGGGTGATGCCGGCAGCGACGGAGATCGCGACGGCTGCGAGTGCGCCGATCCAGACGGCCCAGAATCCGTCCCTCCGCCCGGTCCGGTTCAGGAACGCGAGGACGATCCCCACGATCAGCGAGGCCTCGAACCCCTCACGCAACGTCACGACCGCAGCACCCACGCGCTCTCCTTTCGATCGGTTGTAAGGCGTACCTTACAGAGTCGGCGGCGACTATAACGCAACCTTCATGGCGCATCGCCACTCCGTCGACGAGTACCTCGAGACGATCTATTTCCTCGCCTTCCCGATCGGCGAGTACCGGCCGGTGGCGACGGAGACGCCGACGCTCGCCTCACGCGTTGCGGAGATGCTCGGAGTCTCGCGGGCGTCCGCCGGCGAGATGCTGAAGCGGCTC
>DASTWB010000060.1:0-5661 GCA_035758725.1 Gaiellaceae bacterium | reverse complement strand
AGCGCGTGGGGGACGCGCTGGAACTGGATCGCGATCGTCGTCTCCCGGCGCGGGAGCCGCTTGCCGGTCCGGACGTAGAACGGCGTGCCGGCCCAGCGCCAGTTGTCGACCCGCAGCTTCGCGGCGATGAACGTCTCCGTGTCGGAATCGGCCGCGACGCCCTCCTCCTCGCGGTACCCCGGCACGGGGACGCCCTCGATGAAGCCGGGCCCGTACTGGCCGCGGACGACGTCGTCGTGCGCCGGGGTCGCGAGCGCCTTGAGAACCTTGAGCTTCTCGTTGCGCACCGCCTCGGCGGAGAAGTCGATCGGCGGCTCCATCGCGGTGAGCGCGACCAGTTGGAGCAGGTGGTTCTGGAAGACGTCGCGGATCGCGCCCGCCCGTTCGTAGAAGGCCGCGCGGTTCTCGATCCCGATCGACTCGGCGACGGTGATCTGGACGTGGTCGATGAAATGGCGGCTCCAGACCGGCTCGAAGATCCCGTTCGCGAACCGGAGCGCCAGCAGGTTCTGAACCGTGTCCTTGCCGAGGTAGTGGTCGATCCTGAAGATCTCGTCCTCGGTGAAGCTGCGGCGGAGCAGCTCGTTCAGCTCGCGCGCGGAGGCGAGGTCGTGCCCGAACGGCTTCTCCACGATCAGCCGCGTCCAGCCGCTCGTCGACCGGCGCTCGCCGATCTCCTCGACCAGCCTGGGCATCGCGTCCGGCGGAACGGCGAGGTAGTAGACGCGGTTGCCCTGCGTGCCGAGCTCCTCGTCGAGCTCCCTGAGGCACCGCGCGACTTTGTCCTCGCCCTCCTCGTCCGCGAACTCGGTCGCGGCGTAGCGCGTGCGGCTCGCGAGGAACTCCCAGACCTCCGGCCGGAACTCGTCGCGCGCGAACTCGCGGACCGCGTGTTCGATGGAGGCGAGGAAGTCCTCGTTCGACATCTCGCTGCGCGCGACGCCGAGGACGGCGAAGTGCTCGGGGAGGAGCTCGCGAAAGGCGAGCGCGTAGAGCGCCGGGAAGATCTTGCGGCGCGTCAGGTCGCCCGAGGCGCCGAAGATCGTGAGGACGCAGGGCTCCGGGCGGCGCCGAAGCTCGAGTCCCTCGGCCAGCGGGTTCTCAGTCGCGACGGACTGCGTGTCCACCGAACTGGTTCCTCAGGGCTGCGTTCACCTTGGCCGCGAACGACTCGTCCTGCCTGGATGCGAAACGTGCATAGAGCGCCGCCGTGATCACGTGGAGCGGGACGGCGTGCTCGATCGCCTGCTCGACGGTCCAGCGACCCTCCCCGGAGTCCTCGACATAGCCGCGAATGCTCGCGAGCCCCGGGTCCTCCTCGAGCGCACGCGCGAGCAGGTCGAGGAGCCAGCTGCGCACGACCGAGCCGTGGCGCCAGAGCTCGGCGACCGCGGCCAGGTCGAGGTCGAACTCCGACGCCTGCATGAGGTCGAACCCCTCCGCGTACGCCTGCATGAGCCCGTACTCGATGCCGTTGTGGACCATCTTCACGAAGTGACCGGCACCGGACGGGCCCACATGGGCGTAGCCGCCTTCCGGCGCCAGCGCCTGAAAGACCGAAAGAAGCCGCCCGGCGGCCTCGGCCTCGCCGCCGGCCATCAGGGAGAAGCCCTCCTGGAGGCCCCAGATGCCGCCGGAGACTCCGACGTCGAGGAAGAAGAGCTCCCGCTCCCGGGCCTCGGCCGCCCGCCGCTGGGAGTCGCGGAAGTTCGAGTTGCCCCCGTCGACGATCGCGTCGCCGGCCTCGAGGATGCCGAGCAGCTCGCGGAACGTGCTCTCGGTGATCTCCCCCGCGGGAACCATCATCCAGGCGTTGCGCGGCGCGTCGAGCTGCTGAGCGAGCTCGGCGAGCGAGCCGGCCGTCGAGTCGACGTTCGGGTCGTACGTTTTCACGTCGTGGCCGGCGCGCCGCAGCCGTTCGGTCATCCCGGCGCCCATCCGGCCGAGCCCCACCATCCCGAGCTGCATCAGTTCCCGTCCTCCAGCCGGATCCGGACGACGCGGCGCCCGCGCTCGCGCAGGGCCTCCAAGTCGCCTGCGGCCTGCGCCGCGATCAGGGTGCGGAAGCCGAAGTCGCGACCGGGGATCGGCAGCTCCTCGCCGAGGCCGTCGACGACCTGCACGAAGAGCCCGGTGTCCGGGCCGCCCTTGTGGAGCTGACCCGTCGAGTGGAGGTAGCGCGGGCCGAGCCCGACGGAGACAGCCGCGCCGGTTTCGGCTGCCCGCCGCTGGAGCGGCTCGAGCTCGCCCTCCCGTTCGGGGTCGATGAACGCCTGGATCGCGACGTAGCGTCCGGGCCCCGCCTCGGCGAGCAGCTCGTCGAGTGTCCCTTCCGGACCAGGCCCGGGGTCTGACCCCCGGCCACGGCCCGAAAGGACGGCCTGGGTCTTGTCCTTCGCGGCCTGGACGTTCGGCTGGTCGAACGGGTTGATCCCGAGGATCGAGCCGGCGACGGCGACGGCGAACTCCCACCGGAAGAGCTCCTGCCCGAGCTCGTACGGATCCGGGAGCCGGATGTCCGTCGGGGCGCCGCCCTCGCGGACCGGGACGATCCCCCTGCCCTCCTTGCCCGTCGACTCGGCCACGAGCTGCTCCACCCAGAGCCCGAACTCGGCGTCGACCTGGAGGAACGGCTGCTCCGCGAGCCAGAACCCGAGCTCGAGGCCGGGATTGCCGTCCGAGAGCCGGCACGCCTCGCGCATCTCCTCGGCCCGGTCGAGCAGCCGCACCACGTCGATCCCCATCAGCGCCGCAGGCAGGAGCCCGAACACCGACAGCGCCGAGTACCGCCCGCCGATCGTCGGCTCGCCGTAGAAGACGTCGTCCGAGAGTGCGGCGAGCGGCGACCCCGGGTCGGTGATGACGGCGAACCGCCCTCCGCGGTCGCGGAAGTAGTCCGCGTGCGACCGCGTCTCGAGCGTCGTGCCCGACTTGGAGGCGGCGACGAAGAGCGTCCGGTCGATCTGGACCCGCCCCTCGAGCCGCCGGATCGCCGTTGGGTGGGTCGTGTCGAGGACGTGGAAGCGCTCGGCGCCGAAGAACCGGCGCATCACCTCGGGAGCGAGGCTCGACCCGCCCATGCCCATCAGCACGACCTGGTCGACGTCCGCCTCCAGCCCCGCCGCGTACTCGAGCAGCTGGTGGGCCCGCTCCCGCATCCGGGCGGGCTCGTCGAGCCACCCGAGCCAGTGCGCCTCGTCGCCGCCGGTCCAGACCGACGGATCCCGCTCCCAGATCCGCTCGACGAGCTCGGCGGGAGCGAGCGTGCTCAAGCGGAGACCAGCTCGCCCTTCTTGGCGCCGATCCCGTCGATCAACTCGGCGAAGGAGTCGCTGAACTTCTGGACGCCCTCCTCCTCGAGGACGCGAGTCACGTCGTCGTAGTCGATTCCGGCATCTGCGAGGTCCGCGAAGACCCGCTGCGCCTCGTCGACGCCCTCCTCGAGGGTGATGCCGCGCACCTCGCCGTGCTCCTGGAAGGCCTTCACCGTCTCGAGCGGCATCGTGTTGACGGTCTGCGGGCCGATCAGCTCCTCCACGTACATCACGTCGCGGTACTCGGGGTTCTTCGTCGACGTCGAGGCCCACAGACAGCGCTGGGCGGAAGCGCCGGCCGCGCGCAGCCGCTCCCACCGCTCGCCGGAGAAGATCTCCTTGTAGCGCTGGTAGGCCAGCTTCGCGTTCGCCACAGCAAGCTTTCCCTTCAGGTCGTCCCGGCCGCCGAGCTCGTCGAGCCGCCGGTCGGCCTCGGTGTCCACGCGCGAGACGAAGAAGCTCGCGACGGAGGTGAGGAGCGACGGGTCGCCGCCGCCCTCCACGAACCGCTCGAGCCCGCGGATGTACGCCTCGGCCACCTCCGCGTAGCGCTCGAGCGAGAAGATGAGCGTGACGTTGATGCTCTTGCCGCGGGCGATCATCTCCTCGATCGCCGGCAGCCCCGGCGCGGTCGCCGGGATCTTCACGTACAGGTTCGGACGGTCGATCTCGTCGTGGAAGCGCTGCGCCTGCTCGATCGTCCGCTCGGTGTCGTACGCGAGGCCGGGATCGACCTCGAGGGAGACGTAGCCGTCCTGTCCCTCGGTGACGTCCCACGCCCGGCGCATCAGCTCGCAGGCCTCGCGGATGTCGTCGAAGGCGAGCCGGAAGAAGACCTCCTTGAGGTCGTCCTCCTCCGCGAGGACCTCGCGGAGCTGGTCGTCGTACCAGCCGCCCTCGGACATCGCCTTCTGGAAGATGGTCGGATTGGACGTGACGCCGACGACGGCGTCCTCGTCCATCAACCGCCTGAGCAACCCCGTCCGGAGCCACTCGCGCGAGAGCGAGTCGATCCAGACGCTCTGTCCGAGCTCACTCAGCTGATGCAGTCGTGACTTGGCCACTTGCAGCCTCTCTTTCCATCGCGTCGATCTTCTCAAGCCTCCTGCGGTAGCGCTCGCCGCCGTCGAACTCCGCGGCCACGAAGGCGCGGACGAGCTCGCCCGCCATGTCGGCGCCGACGACGCCCGACCCGATGCAGAGGACGTTCATGTCGTCGTGCTCCACCCCCTGGTGGGCCGAGTACGTGTCGTGGCAGATGGCCGCGCGGATCCCGGGCAGCTTGCAGGCGGCGATCGCGGCGCCCACCCCGGAGCCGCAGACGAGGATCCCGCGCTCGGCGTCGCCGGAGCGGATCGCGTCGCCGACCTCCCGGGCCTTGTCCGGATAGTCCACGGGCGGCGCCGGCGCGTCCGTCCCCAGGTCGACCGGCTCGTGCCCCAGCCCGGTCAGCTCCTCGAGAACGCGCTCGCGCAGCTTCACGCCTCGATGGTCGAATGCCACCGCAACTCTCATCGCTCGATTACGTTACCCCCATATGGACGCCCCAGAACTGCGTGAACTGGGACAGCAGCTGCGCGTCGACGCCGTCCGCGCGAGCGCGGAGGCGGGCTCGGGACATCCGACCTCGTCCATGTCGGCGGCGGATCTGGCGGCCGTCCTCCTCGCGAACCACTTCCGCTACGACTTCGACCGCCCGAAGGACCCGGCCAACGACCGCCTGGTCTTCTCGAAGGGCCACGCCTCCCCGCTCGTGTACGGCCTGTTCCGCGCGGCCGGAGCCCTGTCGGAGGAGGAGTTCGGCACCTACCGGCAGTTCGGCAGCCGCCTGGAGGGGCACCCGACCCCGGCGCTCCCATGGGTCGACGTGGCCACCGGCTCGCTCGGCCAGGGGCTCCCGATCGGCGTCGGGATGGCGCTCGCCGGCAAGCGCTTCGACCGGCTCCCCTTCCGGGTCTGGGTGATCTGCGGCGACAGCGAGATGGCGGAGGGCTCCATGTGGGAGGCGGCGGAGCACGCGGCGTTCTACGAGCTCGACAACCTCACGGCGATCATCGACGTCAACCGGCTCGGGCAGCGCGGCGAGACGATGCACGGCTGGGACCTCTCGTCGTACTCGGACCGGCTTCGGGCCTTCGGCTGGCACGCGATCGAGATCGACGGTCACGACGTCGAGCAGATCGACGCCGCCTACCGCGAGGCGGAGGCGACGACCGGGAAGCCGGCCGCGATCGTCGCGAAGACGATCAAGGGCAAGGGGTACTCCAAGGTCGAGGACCAGGGAGGCTGGCACGGCAAGGCCGTGGCCGAGGAAGCCGTCGCGGAGCTCGGCGGCATGCGGAACATC
>DASTWB010000050.1:0-4989 GCA_035758725.1 Gaiellaceae bacterium | reverse complement strand
CGAGGTCCGGGCCGGGGGTGTCCCGCCCGGGCTCGGCACCTACGCGGCGAAGGAGGACCGCCTCGACGCCCGTCTCGCCGCGGCGGTGATGGGCATCCAGGCCGTCAAGGGCGTGGAGATCGGCGGGGGCTTCGCGCTCGCCGGGCTGCGCGGCTCCCGGGCGCACGACGAGATCCTGCCGGGTCTCCGGCGCGAGACCAACCGCGCGGGCGGGATCGAGGGCGGCGTCTCCAACGGCGAGGAGATCGTCGTTCGCGCGGCAATGAAGCCGCTCCCGACGCTGATGCGTCCGCTCCGCTCCGTCGACCTGCGGACGGGCGAGCCGGGTGAGGCGCTGGTCGAGCGCAGCGACGTCTCGGCGGTCGAAGCCCTGTCCGTCGTCGCCGAGGCGTCCGTTGCCTTCGAGCTCGCGCGGGCCGCGCGCGAGAAGTTCGGCGGGGACTCGCTCGACGACTTCCGGGCGGCACACCGGGCGTACCTCGAGCGGATCCCGTGGCAACCGCGCTAGACCGGCACCTCGCCCTCATCGGGTTCATGGGTGCGGGCAAGACGACGCTGGGCGCCCGCGTCGCAGAGCTGATCGGACGGCCGTTCTTCGACCTCGACCACGAGATCGAGAAGTCCGTGCGCCGGTCGATTCCCGACCTCTTCCGGCGCGAGGGCGAGGCGCACTTCCGCGTCTTGGAGGCCGGGGAGACGATGAGGACGCTTACGCGGGAGCGTCCGGCGGTCGTCGCGCTCGGGGGCGGCGCGATCGAGACGCCCGCGATTCGCGCTGCCCTCAGGGAGCGCGCGCTCACCGTCCTCGTCGAGATCGAGCCGGACGCCGCGTGGGAACGCGTCGCGCAATCCACGCGGCCGCTCGCGAAGGACCCCGAGGAGTTCCGGAGGCTCTACGAGCGGCGCCGGCAGCTCTACGAGGAGTCGGCGGATGCCCGGGCCCGGGACCTCGACGACGTCGTCCTCGCGGCGCTCGGCGTCCGGATCGAGCGCGGCGCCCGGCCCGAGGGCGACGCGCTGATCGCCGATCCGCAGGCGCTCGCGCTCCACCCGCTCGAGCTCCCCGAGGTGCACACGGTCGGCGAGAAGTCGATCGAGGAGGCGCAGCGGCTCTGGACGGAGCTGGGCATCTCGCGGGACGGCACGATCGTCGGCTACGGCGGGGGCACCACGACCGACCTCGCGGGCTTCGTCGCCGCGACGTACATGCGCGGCGTGCGTTGGATCTCGGCGCCGACGACGCTGGTGGGCCAGGTGGACGCGGGGATCGGCGGCAAGACGGCCGTCGACCTCCGCGAGGGCAAGAACCTCGCCGGCGCGTTCCACTATCCCGACGAGGTCGTGATCGATCCCGATCTGATCGAGACGCTGCCGGACGAGGAGCGCAAGGCCGGGATGGCGGAGGTCGTCAAGACGGGGCTGCTCGCGGGGCTCGACGTCTGGGACCTCTCCGCGGACGTGATGATCCGCGCGTGCGCGGCGTACAAGTCGGCCGTCTGCCTCGCCGACCCGTACGAGCACGACCGCCGCGCGATCCTCAATCTCGGGCACACGTTCGCCCACGCGCTCGAGGCCGCATCGCTCTACACGGTGCGGCACGGGGACGCGGTCGCGCTCGGCCTCCTCGCCGCGCTCCGGCTCTCCGGCCTCGAGACGGACGTGGTCGAGAGCGTGCTCGACCCGCACCCCGTGACGGTCGATCGCGAGCGGGCCTGGGAGGCCTTGAAGCGCGACAAGAAGGTGCGGGACGGCCGGGTCAGGCTCGTGCTCCTCGAAGCCCCGGGCAGACCGGTCTGGGGGATCGAGCGCCCGGAGCCCGAGGTGCGCGCGGCGCTCGACGCGCTCATCTCCAGGTAACACACCGTTCCCCGGGCCGATCTAGGCTCTCCGGGTGCTCGTCGGCGTGCTGCACGGCCCCAACTTCAACCTGCTCGAGCGGCGCGATCCTGCGGTCTACGGCGGGCTCTCGCTCCACCAGCTCGAGTCGAAGATCCGCGACTGGGGGACGGAGCTCGGCTGCGACGTGGTCTGCCGCCAGACGAACCACGAGGGCGAGTACGTCGAGTGGTGCCAGGAGCTGGGGGCCTCCGCCGACGGCCTGGTCGTCAACTCCGGTGCCTGGTCGCACTACAGCTACGCGATCCGCGACGCGCTCGAGCTCGCCCGCTGCCCGTTCGTGGAGGTGCACCTCTCCGACATCGACCACAGGGAAGACTGGCGGCGGCACACCGTGATCGCCGACATCGCGGCGCATCGCGTCATCGGCAAGGGCCCCGACGGCTACAGGGAGGCGCTCGAATTTCTCGTCAGCGACTAGACCGCCTGCGCGGGGCGCTGGAGGAACCGCTCCTCGTCTCCGCTCCGACCAACGTCGCCTACCTCACCGGGTTCGAGAGCTCGAACGCGGCCCTCCTCGTCGAGCCGGACCGTGTGCGGCTGTTCACCGACTTCCGCTACGCGGAGCGCGCGAGGGAGGTGGACGGGGTGGAGGTGGAGGAGACGAAACGCCACATCTACACCGACCTCGCCGGCCGCCTCCCCGGCCGAATCGGGTTCGAGGCGGCGGCCGTCAGCTTCGCGGACTACGAGCTGCTGCGCGCGAGTGGGGTGGAGCTCGCCCCTCGCTACGGCCTCGTGGAAACCCTGCGTGCGGTCAAGGAGCCGGAGGAGCTGGACGTGATCCGCCGCGCCGCCGAGATCACCGACCGCGCCTACGAGCGCATGGCCGAGGAGCCCTTCGCCGGCCGGACGGAGAAGGAGCTCGTGTGGCGGATGACCGAGCTCTTCCACGAGCTCGGGGCCGACGAGCCCGCCTTCGCGATCGACATCGCCGCCGGGCCGACGGCGGCGACGCCGCACGCGATGCCCGGCGACCGCGTCGTCCGGGAGGGTGACCTGGTGCTCGTCGACGCCGGTGCAAGGCTCGACGGCTACTGCTCGGATTGCACCCGCACCTTCGCGGTCGGCGAGGTGTCCGACGCTCTCCGGGAGATCTACGACGTGACCCGGCAGGCCCAGCGGGCCGGGCTCGACGCGATCCGCGCCGGCATCACGGGCCGGGCGGCCGACACGGCCGCGAGATCGGTGATCGACGACGCCGGCTACGGAGAGAGCTTCGGCCACGGCCTCGGCCACGGCGTCGGCCTTCTCGTCCACGAGGCGCCGGCGCTCAGGCCAGAATCGACGGACACCCTCCGCACCGGCAACGTGGTCACGGTCGAGCCCGGCATCTATCTCAGCGGGGTCGCAGGCGTCCGCATCGAGGACCTCGTCGTCGTCACCGACGACGGGTGCGAGGTGCTGAGCGCGTTTCCCAAGTATCTGATCACCGTTCGCTAGCCTCCTCTCGTGGCCGACGTCGTCAACACGAACCAGTTCAAGAACGGGATGCACATCGAGCTCGACGGCTCGGCCTGGCGCATCGTCGAGTTCCAGCACGTCAAGCCGGGCAAGGGTGGCGCGTTCGTCCGGACGAAGCTCAAGAACCTCGACTCGGGCGCCGTCGTCGACAAGACGTTCCGCGCCGGTGAGAAGTTCCCGCGCGTGATCACCGAGACGAAGAACGCGCAGTACCTCTACGACTCGGGCGAGGAGGTCGTGTTCATGGACGAGCAGACCTTCGAGCAGATCAGCCTCTCGCGCGACTCCGTCGCCGACGCGCTCGACTTTCTGCAGCCGTCGAGCATGGTGCAGCTGATGACGGTGGACGGGCGGCCTTCGGGTGTCCAGCTGCCGGCATCCGTCGAGCTGACGGTGGCCGAGACCGAGCCCGGTGTCCGCGGCGACACGGTCTCGAACGTGACGAAGCCGGCGAAGCTCGAGACGGGCGCGATCGTCCAGGTGCCGCTCTTCGTCAACCAGGGCGACCGGATCAAGGTCGACACCCGAGAGCGCCGCTACATCTCGCGGGCATGAGTGACCGGCGGGCGCTGGCGCTCGCGGCCCTGGCGCTCGCCTCGGCCTTCTGCGTCGCCACGCTGGTCGCGCGCTGGGTCTACTCCAATCCGGGCGCGTACGACTTCCTCGCCTGGAACCTCTTCCTGGCCTGGATCCCGCTCGTCGCGGCGGTTCTCGTCTACGACATGCAGCGCCGCGGCGTCCGCGCCCGGCGGCTGCTCCCGCTCGCGGCCGTCTGGCTGCTCTTCCTCCCGAACGCGCCCTACCTGCTCACCGACCTGATCCACCTCGGCTCGCGGAACGACGCGCCGCTCTGGTTCGACGTCGTGCTCTTCACGGCCTTCGCCTGGACCGGGGCCCTCCTGGGGTTCCTGTCGCTCTATCTGATGCAGGTCGTCGTGCGCCGCGCGGTCGGCGGCGCGCTCAGCTGGGCGTTCGTCGGGGCGAGCCTGCTCGCGAGCGGGTTCGGGATCTATCTCGGGCGCTCGCTCCGCTGGAACAGCTGGGACTTCGTCACGCGGCCCGATGCGCTCCTCGCCGACGTCTGGGACCGGGTCTCCGATCCGCTCGCGTATCCGAGGAGCTTCGGGATGACGGTGGCCCTGACCGCGCTCCTCTCCGTGCTCTACCTCGTGCTCTACGCATTCGCGCAGCTTCCGGCCGCCGAGCGGGCCTCTCGTTAGGGTCCGGCCGATGCCCGCGCTGGTCGACACCACCGTCCGTCTCGTCAGCCAGGAGCCGCTCGCCGGTCGGCTCCCGACGTCGGCGATCCTCGACCTGGCGGAGATCCTCGACAGTGCGGGCTTCGCCACGCTGGAGGTCTCCGGCGGCGGTGTCTTCGACAGCGCGGTGCGCCGGGGCGTCGAGAGCCCCTGGGAGCGCATCCGGGCGATCAAGGCGCGCACGAAGACGCCGCTCGGGATGGCGCTGCGCGGCCGCTTCCTCGTCGGCTCCCGGCCGGTCGGCGGCGACTTCGTGCGCCGCTTCGTGCAGACGGCGGCGGAGAACGGGATCGAGATCTTCCGCCTCCACGACCCGCTCAACGACGTCGCCAACCTGCGCGAGGCCGGCGAGGCGATCACCGCGGCCGGC
>DASTWB010000270.1:0-4120 GCA_035758725.1 Gaiellaceae bacterium | reverse complement strand
CACGAGCTGCTGCTGATCGAGGAGGCCGATGCGTGGTTCGAGTACCTCGCTGCGACGAGGGCGCAGAGCCCGGTTCGCTACGGCGAGGTCGAGCCGTGGGCGTGGGCCCGCCTCACCCAGCGGCTCCGGGCGATCAGGACGAAGCGGGCGAAGCTCCGGCCGGCGGCTGCCGCCTGAGCGGTTTTCCGGCTGGAAACAGGCTGCTGCTAGCCTTGCTCTCAGATATGCATCTAACGTCAACGTCGCAGCGCGCGAAGCGCCCGATCTCCGGAGCAGGTCTTCGTGCGCGCGACATCACCGAAGGAGTTTTCACTTGTTGCGACTATTTCGGCGCAAGCCGAAGCAACGTTCCCAGCCTGCAGACCAACAGGCCGCCGAGCCGACCAGCACCGTAGAGACCCCGGCCGCCGAGGCGGCCGCCGACACATCCCAAACCAGCACGACCGCCGCCCGCCGCCGCAGGCGAGGTAGCCGCGGGGGCCGCGGCCGGCGCAAGCCCGGCGAGGAGAAAGCCGACAAGCCCGACAAGGCGGCCAGGCCAGACGGCAAGCCGGAGAAGAAGTCCGAGCGGAAGCCGCGCGAGTCGCGATCGCGGCAGACGCGCCGCCGAACCGCGACCCCGCGGGCCGTCCCGCCGCCCGCGAAGCGAGACCTCGTCGTGTCCGTCGACGTCGCCGAGCAGCGGGTCGCGATCCTCGAGGACGACAAGGTCGCGGAGGTCTACCTCGAGCGGCCGGAGAGCCGCTCGATTGCCGGCAACATCTACAAGGGCACGGTCGACAACGTGCTGCCGGGCATGGAGGCGGCCTTCGTCGAGATCGGCCTCGAGAAGAACGGCTTCCTCTACGTCGACGAGATCGTCACGCCCGAGCTCGAGGGCCGCCGGCACGGCCGCAAGATCCAGGACCTGCTGAGCCGCGGGGAGGAGATCCTCGTCCAGGCCGTCAAGGATCCGATGAAGTCCAAGGGCGCACGCCTGACGACGGAGATCTCCCTTCCTGGCCGCTTCGTGGTCTACGTCCCGAGCGGCGAGGGCTTCGGCGTCTCGCGGCGGCTGCCGGAGGAGGAGCGCAACCGGCTCCGCGACATCCTCAAGTCCGTGGCCCCGAAGACGGGGAGCATGATCGTCCGCACGGCCGCCGAGGGGGCGTCCGCGGAGGACATCGAGCGCGACATCGACTTCCTCCAGCGTCTCTGGAAGGAGATCCAGCAGCGGGCCGGGAAGGCGAAGGCGCCGGCGCTCGTCTACCAGGAGGCCGAGCTCCCGCTCAGGGTCGTCCGCGACCTCTTCACGAACGACTTCGAGCAGGCGGTCGTCGACCACGATCTCACCTACAAGCGCATCGTCGGCTACCTGAAGAAGACCTCCCCGCACATGGCCGAGAAGGTGCGCAAGCACGCCGGCAAGACCTCGCTCTTCGAGGACTTCGGGGTCGAGGAGGAGATCCGCTCCACGCTCTCGCGTCGCGTCGACCTTCCGTCGGGCGGCTATCTCGTCTTCGACTACGCCGAGGCGTTCACGGTCATCGACGTCAACACGGGCCGGTTCGTCGGCTCGCGCTCGAAGTCGTCGGCCGGCCGGCTCGAGGACACGATCACGAAGAACAACCTCGAGGCGGTGAAGGAGGTCGTCCGCCAGCTCCGGCTCCGCGACATCGGCGGCATCATCGTCATCGACTTCATCGACATGGCCAACCCGAAGAACCGCGAGGCCGTGGAGGAGGCGCTGAAGTCCGAGCTGGAGCGCGACCGGACGAAAACGTACGTCGTCGAGATCTCGCCGCTCGGCCTCGTGGAGATGACGCGCCAGAACGTCTCGCACGGGCCGCGGGAGATCCTCACCAAGCGCTGTCCGACCTGCGACGGGGACGGCATCGTCTTCTCGGAGATCTCGGCCGCCGTCGAGGTCGAGCGCAGGCTCCGGACGCTCGCGGCCGGCTCCCGGACAGCGGCCTACCGCGTGGAGCTCAATCCGCACGTCGCAGCGGTGCTGATCGGCCCGGGCGCCGATCGGCTCCAGGCGATCGAGGAGCGAACGCGGCGCCGGTTCTTCCTGGAGCCGAAGGAGGGCGCGCCGCCCGAGCACTTCGAGGTCGTCGCGCGCGGCCCGCTGGCGAAGGTGCAGCCGGAGGCGCCGGTCCAGGACGGCCAGGAGCTCGACGTGAAGCTCGTCGAGGTCGGCCTGCACGACCCGTCGGCCGGGGTCGGGAAGCACGACGGCATCGACATCGCGGTCGCCGACGGCGCGAAGCTTGTCGGCAAGCGGGTGAAGGTCCGGATCAACCGGGTGCTGGACGGCGCGGCGTACGCCGAGCTGGTCGGCCGGGCCGAGGCCCCCGAGTCGCCGATCACGGCCGAGGCGCTCGCAGAGAAGCCGACCCGGGCGCGCCGCAGCCGCGTCGCCAAGCCGGCGGAAGAGCAGGCCGCGGAGCCGGTCGCGGTGGATGCTGCCGAAGCTGCGGCGGAGCCGGTGGCCGAGGCTGAAGGCGAGGCAGAGCCCGAGGCCGGCGCCGCGGACGAAACGCCCCGCCCGAAGAAGAGGACGCGCCGTGGCTCGCGCGGCGGGCGCAGGCGGAAGAAGAAGCCCGCCGAGGCGACCGCCGAGGGTGCAGCCGCCTCCGAGGAGAGCCAGACGAACGGCCAGCCCGCGGAGGCCCCGGTGCTGATCCACGTCCCGGATCCCGGCCTGGGCGAAGAGGAGCCGGTCGAGGCCAAGGCCGAGGAGACGGTGGACGGCGAAGCGCCGAAGCCGAAGAAGCGGACGCGCCGCGGCTCGCGTGGGGGACGCCGCCGCCGCAAGCCGGCCGGGCAGTCCAACGGCGCCAGTGGAGAAGGAGACGCACCGGCCGAGTCCGAAAAGGCCGCTGAACCGTTGGTAGAATGAGCGTCGCCGGGTGAGCCCGGCTTTTCTATGAGCTACGCGATCATCAAGCTGGGTGGGAAGCAGTACGTCGTCCGCGAGGGCGAGAAGCTCCTCGTGGACCGGCTGTCCGTGGACGAGAACAAGACGTTCCAGCCCGAGGTGATCTTCGAGGGCGGCGACGGCAAGGCAGAGCTCGCGCCGAAGGGCACCGTGACCGCCAAGGTGCTGGCCCACGTGAAGGGCGACAAGATCCGGATCGGCAAGTACCGCCGGCGCACCGGTTACCGCCGCCACACGGGGTTCCGCAGTAGCCTGACGCAGATCCAGATCGAGTCGATCGGGGCGAAGAAGGCCACGAGGTCGTCCTCGACCTCGTCGAAGTCACGGTCGACGACCTCAACGAAGAAGAAGGACGAGAGCTAGATGGCACACAAGAAGGGACTCGGTTCCTCACGCAACGGCCGCGACTCCGAGTCGAAGCGCCTCGGCGTGAAGATCTTCGACGGCCAGGACGTGAAGTCGGGGATGATCCTCGTGCGCCAGCGCGGGACGCGGTTCCGCCCGGGCCCCGGCGCGGGGATCGGCCGCGACGACACGATCTTCGCCACGCGCGACGGGCGTGTGGAGTTCCGGCGCAGCGGCGAGCGGCGCACGGTCGTCGTCGGCGAGCTGCAGTCGTAGCTAGACGCTGACCGGCGTCTCGTACTGCAGGTAGCGCCGCACCGACTCCGCGCGCTCGCGCGAGTCGAGCCGTGCGACGAGGTGCAGCGCCATGTCGATCCCGGCGGAGACGCCTGCCGAGGTGACGACCTCGCCGCTGTCGACGAAGCGGTCGTCCCGGCGGAGCTCGATCGTGGGGTCGATCTCGACAAGCGAATCGAGGGCGCCGAACCACGTCGTCGCCGGGCGGTTCTCGAGGATGCCTGCGCTCGCGTAGACGTGGGCGCCCGTGCAGACGCTCGTCATCAGCGCGCCGGTGTCCCGGACACCGCGCAGCCAGTCCAGAAGCGGCTCGTCCTCGAGGAACTGCTTGACGCGGCCGCCGGGGAACAGGAGCACGTCGAGGGGCGGCGCGTCCTCGGCCGCATGGTCGGGGATCACGCGCAGCCCGTGCGCGCAGCTCACGGGATCGGCCGAGCGGGCGAGCGTGAAGACGGACACCTCGCGCTCGTCCGCGACCTGCCGCGCCCACTGGGTCAGCACCTCGTACGGCCCTGCGAAATCGAGCTCCTCGACGCCGTCGAAGATGAAGATTCA
>DASTWB010000225.1:0-4825 GCA_035758725.1 Gaiellaceae bacterium | reverse complement strand
CGTAGTGGAGCACGCGGCGGGGCGTGATCCGGAAACCGGCCGTCTCGAACTCGCCGCCCTCCTCGTACTCCTTGACCATGAAGGCCTTGTGGAACATGTCGGGGGTGCCCAGCCGCTCGCCGATCTCGCTGAGGAGCTTGTCACCGCCGGGCGGGACCCAGAGGTCGGGCCGCGGCTGCTCGCTCGCCGGTCCGAACCAGAGCGCCCAGACCCAGGGGACGATGTCGCCCCAGTGGTCGAGGTGGAAGTGCGTGAGGCAGATCGCGTCGATGCGCGGCCAGTCCTCGAGCTCGCGGAGCTTGGCGAGCACGCCGGCGCCGCAGTCGAGGAGGACACGGCCGGGCGGTCCCTCCACGAGGTAACCGGACTGCGCCCCGCCCGGGTTCGGCCATGCCGGCGAGCAGCCGATCACCGTCAACCTCATCTGCATAGTCTTGCCTATACCCCGACGGGCATTGAGCCCTTCCTCTTCCGGCGGATTTCCCTTCCTATACTCACAGCCGGGATGGCGGGGAAGATCCGAGTCGTGATTGCGAAGCCGGGCCTCGACGGGCACGACCGGGGGGCGAAGATCATCGCGCGCGCCTTGCGCGACGCCGGGATGGAGGTCATCTACACCGGCCTCCACCAGACGCCGGAGCAGATCGTCGAGACGGCGGTGCAGGAGGACGCGGACGCGGTCGGCATCTCGATCCTCTCCGGCGCCCACATGACCCTCGTGCCGAAGATCGTCGACGGGTTGCGGGAGAACGGCCTCGAGGACGTGCTGGTCGTCGTCGGCGGGACGATTCCGCGCGAGGACACGGAGGAGCTCAAGCGGAAGGGCGTCGCCGAGGTGTTCACGCCGGGAGCTCCGACGAGCGACATCGTCGAGTTCCTGCGCGAGAAGGTCCCGGTCACCTGATCGTCGTCCGACACGAGGGGCCGGTCGCGGTCGTCACCGTCGACCGCCCCGACGCGATGAACGCGCTGGACCTCGAGACCCTGACGTCCCTGCGCGACCGCCTGGCGGAGCTCGGGAACGACCCGGACACGCGGGTCGTCGTGCTGACGGGCGCCGGGGACCGCGCCTTCGTCGCCGGCGCGGACATCAAGTACATGAGCGGTCTCGGCGTCGAGGAGGCGACGGCGTGGGGCGCGCTCGGTCATGAGGCGGGCCGGCTGCTCGAGACGATGCCGCAGCCTACGATCGCCGCGATCAACGGGTTCGCGCTCGGCGGAGGCTGCGAGCTGGCGCTCGCGTGCGACCTGCGGTACGCGTCCTCGAAGGCCAAGCTCGGGCAGCCGGAGGTCAATCTCGGGATTATCCCCGGCTGGGGCGGCACGCAGCGGTTGGCGCGCGCGACGACGGTCGGACTTGCTAAGGAGCTGATCCTCACGGGCCGGACGGTCGACGCGGAGGAGGCGCGTGCGCACGGGCTCGTGAACGCGGTCTTCGCGCCCGAGGAGCTCCTTCCCCGAGTGCTGGAGATCGCCACCGGCCTCGCCCAGAAGAGCCCGCTCGCCCTGCAGGCGGCGAAGGAGGCCGTGAACCTCGCTCTCGCCGGCGAGCATGCCGCGAACCTGCGGCACGAGGGCGACCGCTTCGGCGAGCTGTTCGCGAGCGAGGATGCCCGGGAAGGCCTGACGGCGTTCGCCGAGAAGCGCGAGCCGCGCTTCACGGGGCGGTAGCGCGGACCGCTAGCGGGAGAGGAGGACGCGCTCGGCGGTGAGGGCGCCCGGCTTGCCGAGCTGGGCGGCGAGCGTGTTCGGGAAGATCTCGGTCCAGACCGTCGCCCGCTCGGTGCCCGAGATGCGGCCGACCACGGTCTGGATGACCGTGAACGGGGAGATCGCGAGCGAGACCGGCCTGCTGATCCCGTTGAGCTTCAGGCCGGTGGTGCGGACGCCGAGGCTCCGGACGTTGACCCTCAGGGCCTCCGACTGCTGCGCCAGCACGTCGCCCTTCAGCCACAGGGAGGTCTCACCCCGGCGCGGCGCAGCGAAGAGCAGCCGCCACGCCCGGTTCAGGTGCGTGAAGGGGTTGATCGACGCGCCGTCGTTCGGGTGCATCTCGAAATGCAGGTGGGGCTCGATCCCGTTGGCGTCGCCCGAGTCGCCGACGAAGCCGATCGGCTCGCCCGCGGCGACCTTCGTGCCGGTGCGGAGGCCCGGCGCGAACGAGACGCCGGGCTTGCAGCCGCCGCGGTTGTCGTTCGTCGCGCCGAGGTCGTTGTTGAGGTGGATGTAGAGGTAGGTCGTCCCGCTGTCGCCGTCGAGGTAGAGCATGCAGCCGGCGCGCGAGGAGCCGAAGTGGAACTTGACCCTCCCGGACTCGGCGGCGATCGCGAGCGCCTTGCGCGGCGCCATGATGTCGACGCCCTCGTGCCGGCCCTGGCCGCGCGGCGCGCCGTACGAGTTGTCGTACCGGAACTTGCCGAGGACGGGGAAGATGATCCGCCTGGTGCCGGCCTGCGGCTGTTGCTGCTGTGCTGCCCCGGCGGCCGCCTTCACCTGCTTCGGCAGGTAGCCGGGGTCGGGAATCGCCGCCGCCGGTCCAGCCGTCAGGCCGAGCATGGCGAGCAAGAGGATTCCTCGGGCTGTCGTCCGGTGGCGTCTCATTGCTGGGACCTCAGCGCTCCGGTTCGCGCTCGAAGGCGGAGACCCTAGCAGGTCTTTCGGCGCACTCGATCACGCACTTGAGCCCTCCGCGGCGTCAGTAGAGTCTCGCCCCGTGAAGATCGCCGTCTGTGTGAAGCACGTGCCCGAGCAGGCTCGGAAGATCGATCCGGGGACGAAGCGGCTCGACCGCTCGGGCGAGGGCGCGATCAATTCCTTCGACGTCAACGCCGTCGAGGAGGCTCTCCGGATCAAGGAGGCGCAGGGCGGCGAGGTGGTGATCGTCACCATGGGGCCGGCCGCGGCGCAGGACTCGGTCCGCAAGGCGCTGGCGATGGGCGCCGACGAGGCGCTGATGATCACGGACGAGGGCGCGGCGGGCTCCGACCTGGTCGCAACCACCAACGCCCTCTCGGCCGCGCTCGAGAAGGAGGGCGCCGACCTGGTGCTCTTCGGGCAGCAGGCGAGCGACTCCGACGGCGCCGTTCTCTGGGCCGCCGTCGCCGACCGCCTCCGCCTGCCGGTGATCTCGCAGGTCGCCGAGCTCGAGGTCTCGGACGGCAAGGTCCGGGGGAAGCGCCAGACGGAGTTCGGCTACGACGTGATCGAGGCGCCGACCCCGGCCGTGCTCGCCGTGTCGGACGCGATCAACGAGCCCCGCTACCCGTCGCTGAAGGGGATCATGGGCGCGCGCTCGAAGCCGCAGCGCACCGTCTCACTCTCCGAGCTGGGCGTCGACGGAGCCGGCGAGCCCGGCTCGAAGACGACCGTGGAGGCGCTGAACGATCCGCCGCCCCGCGGCGACACCGTCAAGATCGAGGACGACGGCGGTGCCGCGGAGAAGATCGTCGACTTCATCGCGGAGCGGAAGCTCTTCTGATGGCGACGCTCGTCTTCCTCGAGCACCACGACGGCGAGCTGCTGAAGCCGGGGCTCGGCGTCCTCTCGAAGGCGGCGGCGCTCGACCAGGACGCCACCGGCGTCGTCCTGGGCTCCGGCGTCAAGGAGCTCGCGGCCGGGGCGGGCGCGTTCGGGGCGGCCAAGGTGGTCGTCGCCGACGCGCCGGAGCTCGAGGCTCCGCTGCCGCAACCGCGCGTCGACGCGCTCGCCTCGATCGTGACGGAGGGCGGCTACGACACCGTCCTCTTCGCCGCCTCGGTGCTCGCCGCAGACGTCGCGGCGGGGCTCTCCGCCCGGCTCCAGGCAGGGCTCAACTGGGACCTCACCGACCTCGTCGAGCAGGACGGGCGGCTGATCGGCAAGCGCCCGGCTCTCGGCGACTCGGTCGTCGTCGACGTGGGCTGGACGTCCGAGCCCCGGCTCGCCCTGATTCGTGCGGGCACCTTCGACCCGCAGCCCACCGGCGGCGAGGCGGCGGTCGAGGAGGCCCAGGTGCAGTTCGAGGACTTCTCCACTGCCGCGACGATGGTCGAGCAGGCGCACGCCGAGAGCGAGGGCCCCTCGATCGAGGACGCCGACGTCATCGTCGCCGGCGGCCGCGGGCTGGGCTCGCCGGAGAACTTCAAGCTCGTGGAGGAGCTGGCCCAGGCGCTCGGCGGGGCCGTCGCGGCGACGCGGGCGGTCGTCGACGCGGGCTGGTACCCGTACGCGACGCAGGTCGGCCAGACGGGCAAGACCGTCTCGCCGAAGCTCTACATCGCCTGCGGCATCTCCGGAGCGATCCAGCACAAGGTCGGGATGCAGTCGTCCGGCGTGATCGTCGCGATCAACAAGGACCCGAACGCGCCGATCTTCGAGTTCTCGGATCTCGGGGTGGTCGGCGACCTGAACGAGATCGTCCCGAAGCTCACCGAGCTCGTCCGCGAGCGCCGCTCGTGAAGCCGTCCGACTTCCGGCCGCCGTTCGATCCGAGCGAGTACGTCTCGCCGCCGACCGACCCGCGGGAGGAGCGGATCGACGTCGGCGTGCTGGTCGTGGGCGCCGGCCCGGCAGGCCTCGCGTGCGCGATCCGGCTCGGCCAGCTGATGGAGGAGGACCCGGAGACGGCGGAGCGACTCGGCGAGGTGCCGGTCGCGGTGATCGAGAAGGGCAAGGCGCCGGGGTCGCACCTGCTCTCAGGCGCCGTCGTCAACCCGCGCGCGCTGCGCACGCTGTTCCGCGACCGGCCGGAAGGCGACGCGATTCCGACCTACGGCGAGGTGCCCGGCGAGGGCGTCTACCTCCTGACGCGCTCGAGGGCGATCCGGATCCCGCCGCCACCGACCAT
>DASTWB010000125.1:0-3560 GCA_035758725.1 Gaiellaceae bacterium | reverse complement strand
AACTTCCCGCCGCCGATCGGAACGATCGTCCGGTCGGCCATCGGCTCGGAGTATCGCCGCTGAGGAATAATCCCCAGCCCGATGACCCGCTACGTCTACGACTTCGACGAGCCCACCGAGGGCGGCCGCGAGCTGCTCGGCGGCAAGGGCATCGGCCTCGCCGAGATGACCCAGCTCGGCATCCCGGTCCCGGCCGGGTTCACGATCAGCACGGACGCCTGCCGCGCCTACATGGCGAGCGGCGGCGAGTTCCCCGAGGGCCTGCAGGAGGAGATCGACGAGCACCTGGCCCGGCTGGAGGAGAGGACGGGCAAGCGATTCGGCGATCTGGAGGACCCGCTGCTCGTCTCCGTCCGCTCGGGCGCGGCGATCTCGATGCCCGGGATGATGGACACGATCCTGAACGTCGGCCTGAACGACGAGGCGACTGCCGGCCTCGCGCGTCGCACCGGCAACGAGCGCTTCGGCCACGACTCGTACCGCCGGCTGATCCAGATGTACGGCGAGACCGTGGACGGCATCGAGGGCCACCGGTTCTCGGACGCGCTCGCCCGGCAGGAGGACGACCTCCCCGGCCTGATCGAGACCTTCAAGGCGATCTACGAGGAGGAGACCGGCCGTCCGTTTCCGCAGGACGCACGCGAGCAGCTCGCCCGCGCCGTCAGCGCCGTCTTCGAGTCCTGGAACACGCCTCGCGCGCAGACCTACCGCCACCACAACGGCATCCCCGACGACCTCGGCACCGCGGTCAACGTCGTCCAGATGGTCTTCGGGAACATGGGCGAGAACTCCGGCACCGGCGTCGCCTTCACGCGCGACCCGTCGACCGGTGAGGCGGGCCTCTACGGGGAGTTCCTGACCGACGCGCAGGGGGAGGACGTCGTCGCCGGGATCCGGACCCCCGAGCCGATCGCCGAGATGAAGGATCGCCTCCCGGGCGCGTACGAGGAGTTCGTCGAGACCGTTCGCCGGCTCGAGGAGCACTACCGCGACATGCAGGACCTCGAGTTCACGGTCGAGGACGGCAGGCTGTACCTCCTCCAGACCCGCACCGCGAAGCGGACGGCCGCGGCGGCGCTCAAGTGCGCGGTGGAGATGGTCGACGAGGGCCTGATCTCGCGCGAGGAGGCCGTCGCCCGCATCGATCCCGGGCAGCTCGACCACCTGCTCCACCCGCGCATCGACCCCAAGTCGGACTACGAGGTCGCAGCGAGAGGGCTGAACGCCTCACCGGGTGCCGCGTCCGGTGCGGTCGTGTTCGACGCGGACACCGCCGAGGAGCGCGGGCAGAACGGCGAGGCGGTGATCCTCGTCCGGTGGGAGACGACCCCGGACGACATCCACGGGATGATCCACGCGAAGGGGATCCTCACCGCGCACGGAGGCATGACGTCCCACGCGGCCGTCGTCGCACGGGGCATGGGCAAGCCGTGCGTCGCGGGCTGCGAGGCGCTCTCGGTCGACAGCGCCGCGCGCACGGCGTCGGTGAACGGCGCCCAGCTCGGCGAGGGCGACACGATCACGATCGACGGCGGGACCGGGGAGGTGATCCTCGGCGAGGTCGCGCTGATCGCGCCCGAGATCAACGAGGACTTCGAGACGGTGCTCGGCTGGGCCGACGATGCCCGCCGCCTCAAGGTCCGGGCGAACGCGGACACGCCCGAGGATGCGGCGAAGGCGCGGGAGTTCGGCGCCGAGGGCATCGGTCTCTGCCGCACCGAGCACATGTTCATGGCCGAGGACCGGCTGCCCGTCGTGCGCGAGATGATCATGGCCTCGACGGAGGACGAGCGGCGAAGCGCGCTCGAACGGCTCCTGCCGTTCCAGCAGAGCGACTTCGAGGGGATCTTCGAGGCGATGGCCGGGCTCCCGGTCACGATCCGGCTGCTCGACCCGCCCCTGCACGAGTTCCTGCCGTCGCTCGAGGAGGCGACCGACGAGCGGATGCGCTCCCGGATCCGCGCGCTGCAGGAGGCGAACCCGATGCTCGGCACCCGGGGCTGCCGGCTGGGCCTGATGTTCCCCGAGATCTACGAGATGCAGGTCCGCGCGATCATCCGGGCCGCGATCGCCGTGCGCGACCGGACCGGCGACCCGCCGCTCGTCGAGATCATGCACCCGCTCGTCGCGTTCCGGGAGGAGCTGCGCCGCCTCCGCGAGCTCACCGTGGAGGCGGCTGCCGAGGAGGGAGACATCGAGTACCTCGTCGGGACGATGATCGAGCTGCCGCGCGCCTGCGTGCGCGCCGACGAGATCGCCGAGGAGGCGGACTTCTTCTCCTTCGGGACGAACGACCTCACCCAGACCGCGCTCGGCTTCTCGCGTGACGACGCCGAGGGGAAGTTCCTCACGCAGTACCTCCAGGACGGCGTCCTCGACCGGAATCCCTTCGAGGCGCTCGACCAGAGCGGTGTCGGCGAGCTGATGCGAATCGCGGTCGAGCGCGGCCGTTCGACGAAGCCCGGCGTGAAGCTCGGCATCTGCGGCGAGCACGGCGGGGAGCCGTCGTCCGTCGCCTTCTGCCACACGATCGGGCTCGACTACGTGTCGTGCTCGCCGTACCGCGTGCCGCTCGCGCGGCTTGCCGCGGCGCAGGCGGCGCTGAAAGAGGCGGGCGTCGAGGCGGTCGCGATCGGCGGCTAGCGCCTAGGGGATCCCCGGGCCGCCGACGACCCTGACGCCCTGCAGCCGGTAGGTCGAGTCGCGCACGTGCACTTCGTACAGGACCGCCACGGTCTCGAAAGGCTCCCCCGGTGCGCGCGCTCCGGCGGCGCAGGCGAAGCGCTCGTAGCGGCCGTCCGTCTCGGAGCCCAGCCCTCGGCACTCCACGCTTCGAACGGCCAGTCCGCGCACCTCGGTCACGGACTCGGCCTGATCCACCGTCCAGCCGTTCACCGTCGAGCCCCCGCCTGCGCAGGCGGCGAGCAGGACGGAACCGACGGCGGCGAGCGACGTGCGCGCGATCGCGGGCACGAGGCAAGAAGAGCCGACTAGCTCTCGGGCAGGCGCCGCCCGGTGGGGACGCGCTGCACGAGGAAGATGCTCGTCACGAGCACCCAGAAGAGGAAGAGCACGAAGACGAGCGTGTTCACGGTCCCGCCCGGCGCGAAGTCCGCGCTGTCGGCGAGCAGCCGCCCGCCTGCGTTGACGACGAGCAGCAACCCGACGACCCCGCCGACCCAGCCGACCGACTTCGGCAGCAGCCCGGACCGGGCGATCCCGAGCGCCGCGGCCCACACGAACCCGGCGGCGGGAAAGTCCGTCATGACGAACGCGAAGCTCCCGAGCTGGTAGAGGCCGTACGCGACGCCCTGATCCATGAGCTCGATCCCCGAGGCGAGCGCCCCGATCGAGGTGACGCCGAGGAGGAACAGGCCGACCGCGGTCCCCGCCGAGGCGACGACGATCGACGGCGTCCGGTCGTGCCGCTCACCCTGCGCCCGCCGCAGGGCGGCGGCGAGCGTGCCGGCGAACCAGAGCAGGAACAGGCCGCCGAGGCCGAAGAAGAACGCCTGCCAGAGCAGGTCGGAGTCGTTGACCGCGACGAAGTTGAGGACGAA
>DASTWB010000112.1:0-8490 GCA_035758725.1 Gaiellaceae bacterium | reverse complement strand
GTGGTCGTTCTACGAGGCTTCCTCGATGTTCTCGAGGAAGCCGAGCACGCGTTCGGTGAGCAGCGCCGCGGCGTGCTCGTCGTACGCGTGGAGGCTGTCATCGGCGAACAGGTGCCGATCGCCGGGATAGAGGAACAGCTTCGCGCCTTCGACCGTCTCGTCGAGCTCGCGGGCGGCGTCGAGGTCTCCCTCGAGCGCCCACTCGTCGGCCTCCATGATGTGGATCTGGACCGGGACGCCCTGCGGCCACGGGGTGCCGAACTCCGAGGGCGGGATGCAGCTGTGGAACAGCAAGGCTCCCTTCGCGTCGGGCCTCGTCTGGGCCAGCATCTGCGCCGGCATCGCCCCCAGCGAGAACCCCGCGTAGACGAGACCGCTCGGCAGGCTGTCCGCAGCCAGGCGGCCGCGCTCCATGATCGTGTCGAAGCCGACCTCCTTTGCGTAGCCGACGCCTTCGTCGAGGTCGGCGAACGTGTTGCCGTCGTAGAGATCCGGCGCGTGCACGACGTGTCCGGCAGCGCGAAGCCGATCGGCGAAGGAGAGGCACCCAGGCGTCAAGCCGTGGGCGTGGTGAAAGAGCAGCACCTCGGCCACGGGCGGCAGCCTAGCGTCACTACGAAGGCGCGGGCTTGGAGCTCTTACAGGAACGCGTGGATCGACTCGCGGTCGACGTTCAGGCCCACGAGGCCGCTCGAGCGGTCGATCTCCTCGATCGTCCGGGCCGGGACGAGCCGCCGGCGGCGCGAGAGGAAGCCGGAGCGGACGGAGAGCGCGTCGGGAACGTCGCGCGTCGTGCCGTACATCGGGCACTCGACGCGGCCGACCACCCTGCCCCTGGCGTCCGCGACCAGGTAGCCGGTGGTCTGGCGGAGATCGGGGAAGAGCGGAAGCGCCTCGCTCATGAGCTAGACGCTATGCCCCGCGTGTCAGCGATTTCCGTCGCCCGGCGTAAGGAGTTTGTAAGCGGCCGAGCCTAGATCGGGCGAACCCGCCTGCGGCGGTCCCGACGATGAACGTCTGGAAGCCGGTCACAAGCGGAGCGCCACCCGCGAGAGGCGGCGCTCCGCGTGTTCGTCTAGGCGGGATGCACCCGCCGGCGGCCCGCGCCGACGAGGAAGAACGCGCCGGTGATCGCCAGGGCGATCGCGCCGACGACGGCCATGGTCTCGGGGGCCGGGATCGAGAAGGTCCCCGGATCCGAGGCCGTGCCTCCCGTCGTAGCGACCGGATCCGTGCGTGGAACCGCCCTGTCGTCGGGGCTGGTGCCGGTGGCGATCCCCAGGTCGGCCGGGGTCACACCCTGACCCTGGCTGAGATACGGGATCTCCGGACCCGCCGCCGTTGGCGCAGCGGCCTCATCGGTCCGTGCAACCGCCCTGTCGTCCGGGCTGGTGCCGGTGGCGATCCCCAGGTCGGCCGGGGTCACACCCTGACCCTGGCTGAGATAGGGGATCTCCGGACCCGCCGGGGCCGCCGACTGGGTGATCGGTGCCGTCTGGCCCAGCATGGGCCCGGGCTCCGCCCCCGCTGCTTGCGCCCCGCCCGCCGCTGCGGTCGCCGCCACGGCGAGGATCAGCGCCGTCTCGCGCAACCCGTGGGCCTCGACCTCGGACGGGTCTGTTGCCCGCCGGAGTGTGTCCAGGTCGAACGTCAGCTCGATCTGGTCACCCTGCGCGTCGTTCAACAGCCGCTCGAGATCCGAGCGCTCCCACGTGATGGCAACGCTTTGCATCCCCGCCGGCTCGCCGTCGGAATACCGAGTGATATCGAGAACGAGCTCGATCGGCTCCTCCTCCGCAGCGAGAACCGCCTGGATGTCCGACCTCGGGATGGTCGTCGAGAGCCCCTCCCCGAAGTCTGACGCAGCAACGAAGGCTGCACGTGCCGTTACCTGCTCCATAGGCACTCCCTTTCTGTCCGGGACGCCGGGTCGGCGCCACCTCTTTCCTCTGGACGCCACGCCTGCGCTCGATCTTCCCACAGGTTTGTGCGATCTTCAACGAGCCGGCCGTGGTCGTGGGGCGCGCGCTTCTACAATCGAGCTCGTGGATACCTCCGAGCGGCACCTTCAGCTGCTCACGGAGACCATCGCGACCGTCAACTCCACGCTCGACCTCGAGGAAGTGCTCGCCCTGGTGGCCAAGAAGGTCGCAGAGGCACTCGCTACCGAGGCGTGTTTCGTCTACCTCTACGACGAGGCGGCCGACGAGCTCGTCCTCCGCGCCACCCGGGGCACGTCGGTCGAGGCGATGACCCGGAGGCCGCGCATGCGGCCGGGCGAGGGGATCACCGGCACGGCGGCGGCGGAGCGGAAGCCCATCGCGATCGCGGCCCAGGCGCATCTCGACCCACGCTTCAAGGCGTTCCCGAACCTGCCCGAGGACCAGTACGAATCGATCCTGGCCGTCCCGATCCTGGCCCGCGAGAAGCTCGCCGGCGCGCTGAACGTGCGGACGATCGAGCCACGCGAGTTCACCGACGACGAGATCGAGCTCCTGCTCGCGATCGCCGCCCAGGTGGCGCAGACCATCGAGCACGCCAAGCTCTACACCGAGGCCCAGCGTCGGGTCGGCGAGCTGGAGGCGCTCGCCAGGATCTCGGAGGCGGTCTCGGAGTCGCTCTACCTCGAAGAGTCGCTCGAGGCGATCGTGAAGACGACCGTGGACGCGGTCGGCGCGACGGGCGCGGCGCTCGTCCTCGAGGACGGAAACGTCGCCTGGCCCGAGGGGCGCGCCGGCGCCCACGCCGTTCGCATCCCGCTCCGCTGGAAGGGACGCCAGATCGGCGAGCTCGTCTGCGACCGAGACACGCCGTTCAGCGACCAGGAGCGCGCCCTCCTGGCGTCGATCGCGAACCACGCCGCCGTCGCCCTCGAGCACGGGCGGGCCGTCATGCGGGGCGTCCTCGCCCAGGAGATCCACCACCGCGTCAAGAACAACCTGCAGACCGTCGCCTCGCTGCTGCGCCTCCAGGCGCGCTCGAGCGACCAGGTCGACCCGCGCAAGGCGCTCGACGTTTCCGCGAACCGGATCCTCGCGATCGCCGCCGTCCACGAGGTGCTCACCGAGAGCCGGCACGACGACGTTGAGCTCGACGAGCTGCTCGACCGGCTGCGCGCGATGCTCGTCCAGGGGCTCGGGTCCGGAAAGCGGGTCGAGACCACGCTCGAACCGGTCTCCCTCGCCGGTCACCGCGCGACGGCCCTCGCGCTCGTCTTCAGCGAGCTGCTGCAGAACGCGCTCGAGCACGGCGGGGACTCGGTGCGCGTCGAGCTCGCGCGGCGCGACGGGAACGTGCTGCTCGCGATCGCCGACGACGGGAGCGGGATCGCCGACGAGCCGTCCGGCACCGGCCTCTCGATCGTCGAGGCACTCGTCCGCGAGGAGCTGCGGGGCACGCTCGACCTCAGCTCCGACGACGGCATGCGCGCCGAGGTCGTCTTCCCGGCGTGAGCCCCGCCGTCCACGACCCGAACGAGGACGTCGCGTGCGGATCCTGATCGCCGAGGACGAGACGATCATCCGGCTCGACCTCCGGAACCTGCTGGAGGACTCCGGCCACGAGGTCTGCGCGGAGGCACGCGACGGCGCCGAGGCGGTCGAGCTCGCCCGGGAGCAGCTGCCCGACCTCGCGATCCTCGACGTGAAGATGCCGCAGCTCGACGGCATCGAAGCCGCCCGCAGAATCCTCGACGAGCGTCCGATCCCGATCGTGATGCTCACGGCGTACGGGCAGGACGAGCTCGTCTCGCGCGCCGTGGAGGCCGGCGTCTTCGGCTATCTCGTCAAGCCGTTCCGCGAGGCGGACCTGCTGCCGGCGATCGCGACGGCGCGGGCACGGCACGAGGAGCTGAGCGAGCTCCGCGAGGAGGCCGACTCGCTCGCCGAGGCGCTCGCCGCACGCAAGGCGATCGAGCGGGCGAAGGGCCTGCTCATGAAGCGCGACGGCCTCAGCGAAGACGAGGCGTTCAAGCGACTGCGGAAGGCGAGCCAGCTCTCGGGCAAGCCGCTGAAGGTCGTCGCCGAGGCCCTGATCGCGACGCTAGACGCCTGACGACTCGAAGAGCCGTTCCCAGCGCGCGATGAGCGCCTGGAGCTCGTCGCGGGCCGCGCGGTGCTCGCGGAGGAGGTCGGCGTTCCCCCAGTCGTCCGCGAGCCGGCGCTCGAGCTCGGCGACGCGTTCCTCCTGCCGCTGGACGTCCGCTTCCAGCCGCTCGAGCGCGGTCGGGCCCTTCGGCTTCGGCGGGGCCGCCTTCGCCTTCTTCGCGGGCTTCGGCGCGGGTGGCTCGGCCGCCTTTTGCGCGGCCTCCTCGCGGCGGCGGACGAGCTCGGCCCAGCCGCCGTCGTAGGACCGGAGGCCGCCGTCCTCGATCGCCAGCGTCCGGTGCGCGACGGCGTCGAGCAGCGCACGGTCGTGGGAGACGAGGAGCACGGTCCCGGGGAAGGCCTCGAGTGCGGCCTCGAGCGCCTCACGGCTCTCCAGGTCCAGGTGGTTCGTCGGCTCGTCGAGGACGAGGAAGTTCGCCCCCGAGGCGACGACGATCGCGAGCGCCAGGCGTCGCCGCTCCCCACCCGAGAGCACGGTCACCGGCTTCGACTGCTCGTCCCAGCCCGAGAACAGGAACCGCCCGAGCAGGTTCTGCGCGGACTGGCGCGGCAACCCGGTCGATCCCTGGACGCAATCGAGGACGGTACCGCGCTCGTCGAGCTCCATCTCGTGCTGGGAGAAGTAGGCCGCCTCGACGCCGTGCCCCAGCCGAACCCCACCGGCAGCGGCGTCCCGCCGCCCGAGCATCGTCTCGAGCAGCGTCGTCTTCCCGGAGCCGTTCGGCCCGACGAGCGCGGCGTGCTCGCCCCGCTCGAGCGCGAAGTCGACGGCGTGCAGCAGCTCCTTGTCGCCCGCCTTCACGTCCAGCCCGGAGGCCTCGACCACGGTCCGGCCGCTTCGGGCCGGCTTCAGGAAGTCGAACCCCATCGAGCGCTTCCGGGTCGAGAGGCGGTCGAGCGTGTCCGCCTGGCCGCCGCGCTCCTCCTCGAGCCGACCGATGTGCGTCAGCTTCGCCTGGGCCTGCCTGGCCTTGTTCTTCTTGTAGCGGAACCGCTCCACGAAGCGCTCGAGCCGCGCGATGTCCTCGTCGAGCCGGTCGAGCGCCCTCTGGGCGTGCTGCGCCCGCGCCGCCTTCTCACGCCGCCATGCGTGCCACGGCCCCTTGAAGAAGAGCGAGCGGCCGCCGGAGAGCTCCAGCACGCCGTTCGTCACCGCCTCGAGGAACCAGCGGTCGTGCGCGACGAGGATGACACCGGCGTCGAGCGACTGCAGCTCGCGCTCGAGCCACTCGATGCTCTCGACGTCGAGGTGGTTCGTCGGCTCGTCGAGGAGCAGGAGGTCGGGATCGCCGGCCAGCGCGCGTGCCAGCGAGGCGCGCGTCAGCTCGCCGCCGGAAAACGTCTGGAGCGGCCGGTCGAGATCCGCCTCGGCGAAGCCGAGCCCGCGGACGACGGACGCGGTGCGGTCGCGCCAGGCGTAGCCGCCGGCGTGCTCGAGCTGCGCCTGGGCGTCGGCGTAGCGGGCGAGCGTCGCCCCGTCGTGGTCTCCGCCTGCCATCGCCTCCTCCAGCCGGCGGAGCTCGCCCTCGAGCGCGATCAGGTCGGCCGCGCCGGACAGGACGTACTCGCGCAGCGAGAGCTCCCGCTCGAGCGGCGGCCGCTGGTCGTGCAGCGCGACCCGCGTGCCCTTGGAGAACACGAGCTCGCCGCCGTCGACCGGGAGCTCACGCGCCAGCATCCGGAGCAGCGTCGTCTTGCCCGCCCCGTTCGGGCCGGCGAGCGAGAGCCGGTCGCGGCGCTCGACCTTGAACGAGACGCCGTCGAAAAGCGTGTCTCCCGCGAGCTCCTTCCGCAGGTTGTTTGCGATCGTGACTGCCATCTGGTTCTTCCTCGAAAAGAGTCGGGGCCGCTTTCGCGGCCCCGAGCATCCGGTTACCAGCGGTGGTTTTGGTAGAGGCGCTTACCTGCCGGCCCTCGGCCGGCGGCGCGTAGCGCGACGTCCCCCACGCTGGCTAGGCGATTCCCGTCAGGTCACGGGGACACGCCCCTACCCGCTGGTACCTCCACTGCCCGTACTTGAAGATTTCACTACCGGACCACCTCCTTTCCGCGGTAGGCGAAATGTAGCGGGACCGGCGGTGGTCGGTCAGCCCCCCGTCAGGGGAGGATCGGGAAGGGCCGGCGGCGCCTGCCGCAGGACGACCGAGAGCTCGAGGCCGCGGTCGAGTGGGACGGTCACCGATTCCAGGGTGGGATCCGCCTGGCGCGCCTGGGTGTACGCCGCGAGCGTGTCGGCATGGGACAGGACGTTGTCGGCGACGACGAGGGCGCCGGGCTCGACCTTCGGCCGCGCGAGCTCGAAGAGCGGCTCGTACTGCTCCTTCTCCGCGTCGATGAAGACGACGTCGAACACATCGTCGATCGCAGGCAGCGTCTCGAACGCGTCGCCGGGGAGGAGCTCGGCCGTGTCCTCGAGACCGGCCTCGGCGATGTTCGCCCGCCAGGCGTCGATCTTCGCCGGATCCGCCTCCAGGGAGAGGACGCGGCCTCCGAGGTGGCGGACGCCGGCGGCGAGCCAGATCGTCGAGTAGCCGCGCGAGCCGCCGATCTCGAGCACCTCGCAGTCCGTCTGAGCGGCAACGAGTGCGAAGAGGAACTGGCCGGTCGTCCGCGCCACCTGTCGAGCGCGCAGCTCTTGCGGCAAGCCCTGCTCCCGCTCGGCCGCATCCTCGGCCTCGAGGCGCCCCAGCACCGCGCGCACCCGGTCGTCGAGCATGCGCGTAGCCTATTCGGAGGTGTCCTGGGGTCTGACCCCACGACGCGTCCCGAAACGACACGGTGCCTGAGCGTCGGGCCGGCATCGGGCCGCCGACCGCGCGGCCGAGTGCCTCTCCAGGACGTGTCCGAGGGTCTGACCCCGGGACACGGCTGGGAGGGTCAGGACACGTCGACCTTCACGACGCCATCCTCCACCACCACGGGAAACGTCTCGACCGGCAGGTAGGCCGGGAGGCCGAGCGGTCGCCCGGAGCAGATGTCGAACTCCGAGCCGTGCCGCGGGCAGACCACGACCTCTCGCTCCTCGTCCCAGTCTCCTTCGGCCAGCGGGCCGTCGTCGTGCGAGCAGCGGTCCTCGATCGCGCAGAGCTTGCCGCCGAGGTTGTAGACGCCGACGGCGACCTGCCCGGCGTTGACGATCTTCACGCTGCCGGGTGGGAACTCGTCCAGCGGCGCGACGGTGATCAGGGCCAAGCGCTAGCTGACCTTGAACTGATCGTCGAGCCCGGCCCACTCGTCCGGGAGCGGGGTGCCCTTCGACCGGTGCAGCGCGACCTTCAGGACCCCGAGGCCGAGCAGGGCGCAATTGAGCCGGATCGGTGTCAGCGGAATGCCGATCTCCTCCAGGAGCTCGTCCTTCGAGAGTTCCCCCACCTCGGTGGCGGTCCGGCCCTGGACCATCTCCATCAGCATCGAGGTCGCCGCCTGGCTGATCGCGCAGCCGCGCCCGGAGAACTTGACCTCCTCGATCGTCTCGCCGTCGTCCTCGAACGCGACGTAGATCGCCACCTCGTCGCCGCAGAGCGGGTTCATGCCCTCCGCGTGGGCGTCGGCGTCCTCGATCACCCCGTGGCCTCTCGGGTTCTTGTAGTGGTCGAGGATGACCTCTCTGTACAGGTCTCCCATAGGACTGAGGCTAGCCGAAGACTTTTCGCGCGCGGAGGAGCCCGTCGTGGAGACGGTCGACGTCCTCCCGGAGCGTGTACAGGTAAAAGCTCGCCCGGTTCGTCGCGGCGACGCCCAGCCGGGCCATCAGCGGCTGGCAGCAGTGGTGGCCGGCGCGGATGGCGACGCCCTCCCAGTCGAGCACCTGCGCGACGTCGTGCGGGTGGATCCCGTCCATGTTGAAGGAGACGATTCCGGCCCGCCGGTCCGGCGCGGGACCGTACAGCTGGATCCCCGGTACGTCGCCCAGCCGCTCGAGCGCGTACGCCACGAGGTCGTGCTCGTACTGCTCGATGGCCTCGAGACCGACCTCGTTGAGGTAGTCGACGGCCGCGCCGAAGCCGACCGCCTCGGCGATCGGCGACGTGCCGGCCTCGAACTTGTGCGGGAGGTCGCCCCACGTCGTGTCCTCGAACTGGACGCGGCGGATCATGTGCCCGCCGAGGTTGAACGGCTCCATCCCCTCGAGCAGCTCGCGGCGGCCCCAGACGGCGCCGACGCCGCTCGGGCCGCACATCTTGTGCGCGGAGAAGGCGAGGAAGTCGCAGCCGAGCGCCTGGACGTCGATCGGCCGGTGCGGCGCGGCCTGCGCCGCGTCCACGACCATGATCGCGCCCTGCTCGTGCGCCCACGCGGAGAGCCGCTCGACCGGGTTGATCGTCCCGAGCGAGTTCGAGACGAGGTTGTTCGCGACGACCTTGACGGTCCCCTCGCGCGCGAG
>DASTWB010000079.1:0-5042 GCA_035758725.1 Gaiellaceae bacterium | reverse complement strand
GTCGAGGATCTCCCGCTCCCGCAGCATCCTGATGATCAGGTCGTGCAGCTCGGGCAGCGCCTCGGCCGGCGAATCGCGGACGAGCGGCTCGAGCTGCTGCCACTCGCTCTCCCAGTCGTGCAGGTCGAGCCCCGGTTCGGTCACGTCCGCACTGTCGCTGGTTCCCGAGCTTTGAAACCTCCGAGGGCGTCACTAGACTCGGCGGCGCGTGAGGGTGCTCCTGATCGGCTCCGGTGGCCGCGAGCACGCGCTCGCCTGGAAGCTACGGCAGAGCCCCGACCTCGACGAGCTCCACGCCGCGCCGGGAAACCCGGGGATCGCGAGCCTCGGCACCTGCCACCCGGTCAGGGCGGAGGACGGCGAGGGACTTCTCGACCTCGCGCGCAACCTCGACGTCGACCTCGTGGTGGTCGGGCCCGAGGGGCCGCTCGTCTCGGGCGTCGCGGACGAGCTGCGCCACGCCGGCGTCGCGGTGTTCGGACCGAGCCGGGAGGCGGCCCGGATCGAGGGCTCCAAAGGCTTCGCCAAGGACGTGATGCGAGCGGCCGGCGTCCCGACCGCCGCGACGCTCGCGGTCGCCCGTCCGCCCTGCGTCGTCAAGGTCGACGGACTCGCGGCCGGGAAGGGCGTCTTCGTGTGCCGGAGCCAGCCCGACCTGGATGCGGCGCTGCGCGCCGTCGCCGCGCTCGGCCAGCCGCTCGTGATCGAGGAGCTGCTGGAGGGCGAGGAGGTCTCCCTGTTCGCGCTCGCGGACGGCCGGGACGCCGTCGCGCTCGCGCCGGCGCGCGACTACAAGCGCATCGGCGACGGCGACACCGGCCCGAACACGGGCGGGATGGGGGCGTACTCCCCGGTTTCCGAGCTGTCCGCCGCCGACCTCGAGGCGCTCGTGGACACCGTCCACCGGCCCGTGCTCGCCGAGCTGGCGGCTCGCGGCCACCCGTTCGTCGGCCTCCTCTATGCCGGGCTCATGCTGACCCAGGGCGGCCCGAAGGTCCTCGAGTTCAACTGCCGCTTCGGCGATCCGGAGACCCAGTCGATCCTGCCGCGGGTCGAGGGCGACCTGCTCCAAGCGCTGGCGGCGGCCGCCCGCAGGGATCTGGGCGGGGCCGAGCTTGGCGTGCGCGACGACACGGCGGTCACGGTCGTCCTCGCGTCCCGGGACTACCCGGAGCGCGGTGACTCGGGTACGCCGATCGACGGTGTCGACGAGGCGGCGGCGTCGGCGCTCGTCTTCCACGCGGGGACCGCGGTGCGTAGCGGCCGTCTGGTGACGAACGGCGGGCGAGTCCTCAACGTCACCGGCCTCGGTCCGACGATCGACGCCGCCCGCGAGGCGGCGTACGCGGCCTGCGCGTCGATCTCGTTCGACGGCATGCAGTACCGTCGCGACATCGCGGTGAGGACGGCAGACATTGCATCCTGAGATCGAGACCGAGCCCTTCGCACAGCTGATCGAGTTCGGCGAGCGCGGCCCGCTCGTCGGGGTCCTCGTCGGCTCCGAATCCGACCGCGAGCGGATGGAGCCGGCCCTGCAGGAGCTGGACGACCGCGGCATCTCGCACGAGTTCCACGTCATCTCAGCGCACCGCGATCCCCGGGCGGTGGCGGAGTACGCGTCGACGGCGGCGCTCCGCGGGGTCCGCGTGATCATCGCCGGGGCAGGGATGGCGGCTGCGCTGCCCGGCGTCGTGGCCTCCTACAGCGAGCTGCCGGTGATCGGCGTCCCGCTCCGGTCGAGCAAGAGCGTCGGCGACGGGATGGACGCGCTCCTGTCGATCGCCCAGATGCCGCCCGGCGTGCCGGTCGCGTGCGTGTCGATCGACGGCGCCAGGAACGCCGCGATTCTCGCCGCCCGGATCCTCGCCCAGGGCGGCGCGCTGCCGGCCTCCGAGGTCTGAGACAGCGCCCCGGGCGCCTTCCTGGGCCGCGTGTAGAGTCGGATCGGTGATCGCCCGCTACTCGCGCCCGGCCATGGCTCGCGTCTGGTCGGACGAGAGCAAGCTCACGCGCTGGCTCGAGGTGGAGCTCGCCGCGCTCGACGGATGGGCCGCCGTCGGGGCTGTCCCCGAGGAGGCGGCGGTCGAGATCCGCGACCGCGCCGTGGCCCCGTCCCCCGAGCGCGTGGCCGAGATCGAGGAGCGGACGCAGCACGACGTGGCCGCGTTCGTCGACGCCGTCGCGGAGCAGCTCGGCCCCGCGGGACGGTGGTTCCACTACGGGCTGACGTCGTCCGACGTCCTGGACACGGCGCTCTCGCTGCAGGTGCGCGAGGCAGGCGGCCTGATCCTGGAGGGAATCGACCGGGCCGAGGGCGCCGTCGTCGAGCAGGCGGAGCGCCATCGCGGCACCCTGATGATCGGGCGCACGCACGGTGTCCACGCGGAGCCGACGACCTTCGGGCTCAAGCTCGCCGGCTGGGCGTTCGAGCTCGACCGCAGTCGGGGGCGGGTGGCCCGGGCGCTCGAGGGACTTCGCGTCGGCAAGCTCTCCGGCGCGGTCGGCACGTACGCGGCGATCGATCCGGAGGTGGAACGGCTTGCCTGCGAGCGCCTCGGGCTCGAGCCGGCACCGTCGTCGACGCAGATCCTGCAGCGCGACCGCCATGCCGAGCTCCTCGCGGCGCTCGCCGTGGCTGCTGCGTCCCTCGAGAAGTTCGCGCTCGAGATCCGTCACCTCGCACGGACGGAGGTCCGCGAGGTCGAAGAGCCGTTTCGCCGCGGCCAGAAAGGCTCGTCGGCGATGCCGCACAAGAAGAACCCCATCGTCGCCGAGCGGATCTGCGGGCTCGCCCGCGTCGTGCGCGGCGCCGCCGGGGTCGGCCTGGAGAACGTCGCGCTCTGGCACGAACGCGACATCACCCACTCGTCGGCGGAGCGGGTCGTCATCCCGGACGCGTTCCTCGCGCTCGACTACATGCTCGACCGCTTCGCATGGCTCGTCGAAGGGCTCGTCGTGCACCCCGAGCGGATGCGCCGGAACCTGGAGGCGAGCCACGGGCTCTTCTTCAGCCAGCGGCTGCTCCTCGCGCTCGTCGAGAGCGGCCTCGAGCGGGCCCGCGCATACGAGCTCGTCCAGCGGAACGCGATGCGCGCCTGGGAGGAGGAGCAGGACTTCCCCACGCTCGCCCGAGCGGATTCCGAGATCGCCGCCCAGCTCGATCCGGCCGCGCTCGACGCGGCCTACGACCTCGACGCCTACACCCGCCACGTCGACGTTGTCTTCGACCGCCTGTCCGCCCTGACCAGACGAGAGGAGCCTGTTCATGCCTGAGACCGCGACGCATGTCGGCAGCGGCAAGGTCCGCGAGCTCTACGCGCTCGACGACGACCGGCTGCTGCTCGTGGCGAGCGACCGCATCTCGACCTTCGACGTCGTCCTGCCGACCGAGATCCCGGACAAGGGCCGCGTCCTGACCGGCCTCTCCGCGTTCTGGTTCCGGCGGACGCGGGAGATCGTCGACAACCACATGCTCGCGCTCCGGGCCGACGGGCGGTCGATGGAGTGCCGGCGCCTCGACATGCTCCCGCTCGAGTGCGTCGTGCGCGGCTACCTCACCGGATCCGGCTGGAAGGACTACCTGGCGACGGGCTCGGTGTGCGGGCACGAGCTCCCCGCGGGACTGCAGGAGTCGGAGCGCCTCCCGGAGCCGCTCTTCACGCCCTCGACCAAGGCCGCGACCGGCCACGACGAGAACATCACCCGCGCGCAGGCGGTCGAACTCGTGGGCGAGGAGGCGGCGCAGGAGCTCGAGCGGGTCTCGATCGAGCTGTACCGCTTCGCGGCCGAGCATGCCGCCGCGCGCGGGATCCTCATCGCCGACACGAAGTTCGAGCTCGGGCTCGACGCCGCGGGCCGGTTGCAGCTCGGCGACGAGGCGCTCACGCCCGACTCCTCGCGCTTCTGGCCGGCAAACGCGTACGAGCCCGGCCACGGCCAGCCGTCGTACGACAAGCAGTTCGCTCGGGACTACTGCGAGTCCGTCGGCTGGGACAAGACGGACCCGGGCCCGGACCTGCCGGGCGACGTCGTCGCCGGAACGCGCGCACGCTACGTCGAGGCGTTCGAGCGCCTGACTGAGATTCCGTTCGACCGGTACCTCGACGACCCGACGGTGGTGCTCCGGTGAGGGCCACCGTGCTCGTCCGGCCGAAGCCGGGCATCCTCGACCCCCAGGGTCAGGCGGTGGAGAGCTCGCTCCGCCAGCTCGGCTTCCCCGTCGAAGACGCGAGGGTCGGTCGAGTCGTCGTCCTCGAGGTCGACGCCGCCGACCCGGGCGCCGCCCGAGCGGAGGTCGAGCGGATGTGCGAGCAACTTCTCGCCAACCCGCTGATCGAGAGCTACGAGATCGAGCTCGAGGACGGCCGGTGACGGAGCCCCGGCCGCGCATCGGGGTGCTGACGTTTCCCGGCTCGAACGACGACCGGGACGCGGTCCACGCCCTGGAGCTGCTCGGTGCCGAGGCGGTGGCCGTCTGGCACGCCGACGAGCGACTCCCCGACATCGCAGGCGTCGTCCTCCCCGGCGGGTTCTCGTACGGCGACTACCTCCGCTGCGGTGCGATCGCCCGGTTCTCGCCGGCCATGCGGACGGTCGCCGACTTCGCGGCCGCCGGCGGACCGGTCCTCGGGATCTGCAACGGCTTCCAGATCCTCTGCGAGGCGGGGCTCCTGCCCGGCGCGCTCCGCCCGAACGCGTCGCTCTCGTTCGTCTGTCGCGATGTCGATCTGCGGGTCGAGCGCGCCGCCACACCGTTCATGAGCCTCTGCGAGCCCGGCGGGAGCCTCACCATTCCGGTCAAGCACGGAGAGGGCTGCTGGTTCGCCGACGACGAGCTCCTCGGCCGGCTGGAGGCGAACGGCCAGGTCGTCCTTCGCTACGAGGACAACCCGAACGGCTCGCTCGCCGACGTGGCCGGCGTCGTGAACCCCGGAGGGAACGTGATGGGGCTGATGCCGCATCCCGAGCATGCGGTCGATCCGCTCCTGGGCTCCACCGACGGCGCGCTGATTCTCCGCGGGCTGATCGCGGCGGCCCGCGAG
>DASTWB010000041.1:0-14336 GCA_035758725.1 Gaiellaceae bacterium | reverse complement strand
TCCACTCCACCTGGGCGTCGTTGCCCTCCTTCAGGAGCGTCTCGTCGTCCTCGTCGAGCACGAGGTTCGCGGTCGGGTGACCGCCGGCGCGGAGGGCTGCCGCATACGTCTCCCGCATCATCGGCGTCGAGCTCAGGTCGTACGACTCGATCCGCACCGTGTCGCCGGGCTTGACCTCGGTGGAGTAGCCGACGATCACGTCGGCGAGCCGCTTGTGCATGGGGTCAGACACGCTCGACCGCCGGCGCCGAGACGAACGATCCCGCCTTCCACACGAGCTCGCCGTCGGCATACACCTCGCCTTCCCGGCGGAGGTCGCAGATCAGGTCCCAGTGGAGGTCCGACTTGTTCTCCGTCCCGGCCTCGTCGAAGCCGCCGCCGAGCGCGACGTGCATCGTCCCGCCGATCTTCTCGTCGAGGAGGATGTCGCGCGTGAAGCGGTCGATCTCGTAGTTGAGGCCGAACGCGACCTCGCCCAGCACGCTGGAGCCGGAGTCGGTGTCCAGCAGCGAGCGGAGGTAGTCCTGCCCCGACGTCGCCTCGGCGTGCACCACCCGCCCGGCCTCGAACCGCAGCCGGACGTTCTCGACCTCCCGGCCCTGGAAGATCGACGGGAAGGCGAAGAAGATCTCTCCCGTCGTCCCGGTTTCGACGGGGCTCGTGAAGACCTCGCCGTCCGGCATGTTGTGCCTCCCGTCCGACGGGAGCCACCGGCGGCCCTCGACGACCACGCGCAGGTCGGTGTCGGTCCCGACGATCCGCAGCTCGCGGACCCGCTCGAGCTCCCTCGCTCTTGCGGTGAGCGTCTCGGACATCGCCTGCCAGTGCGCGATCGGGTCGTCGCCCTCACGCGTGTGGCACGCACCGTGCACGAAGTCCTCGAACTCCGCGAGCGACATCTCCGCGTCCTGGGCGTGCGCCTGCGTCGGATAGATGGTGCCGCACCACGCGAGGTCGCCGGCGCTGATCCGCTCCCAGCGGCGGTTGACCATGCGGTAGTGCGTCGAGAGCTGGAGGCGGCGGCGCTCGGGATCGGCTCGTGTCAGCGCGCGGGTGTTCGCGGTTCCCCAGAGCGAGGTCCAGGCGTCGAGCGACTCCGTCGCGATGTCCTCGAGCTCGGGGATGTACGTCAGCTGCTCGTCCGAGGCGAACTCGAGCTCCAGCTCCTCGAGGCCGGACGGGACGATCTTCGTGTACGGGTGCGCCCCGCGGCGGATCGCGGCGCGGTAGAGGGCGACCGCGAGCGGGATCGCGACCTCCTCGCCGTCGATCCGGTAGACCTGGCCCTCCCGCAGGTCGAGCGAATAGCCGGCGATGAGCTCGGCGAGCTTCTCGAGGCGGGGGTCCCGCATCAGCGCGCGGTCCCGACGGCGAACGGCCGCGAGACGAGCGCCGTCGTCCGTTTCGGGTTCATCTCCGCCCGAAGGCGGATCGCGAAGACGTAGTGGCCGGGCGCGAGCCGCTTCCGCCTGAAGCGGACGAACGTCCCGAGGTGCGCGCGCGCCTTCCCCCGCGCGGCGAGCACCGCCTTCGGCGCTCTCTTCACGCCGACGGAGGCGATGAGCCGCTTCCGCGCCGTCCCGCTCAGCCTGCCGCTCTTCAGGCGGTACATGGCGGCCGTGAACGTGCTGGCCTCCTCCGAGCTGGCCACGAACGTCCAGTTGGTGTCGCGGGCGGACCGGCGTCGCTCGCCGAACTTCGCGGTGGCGCCGACGACGACCGTCGAGTGCCGCCACGCGACCCGCTTGCGGGTGCACTTCGCGAGCCCTCGGGAGATCATCGACTTCACCGTGACGTACGACGGACGGCGCGTTCCGTCCGCGCGGATGAGGCCGGCCTGCCAGCGGTCGAGGTCCGGCTCGTCCACGAGGCCGTAGTAGAGCATCGAGCGCACCGACTCGTCACAGGCGTAGTAGGGGATCAGCGCGGAGTACTGGTCGGACTGGTGGCGGTCGTCGGCGAGACGCGGGACCGACTCGCGCCCGTAGTAGGCGTCCATCGAGGCGGCGGGGATCGCCGTCTGCCAGCCGATCTCGTTCAGGCGGAAGCGGAGCGGCGGGCGCGCGGCGCGCGAGACGGGGCGTCCGGCCTCCTGGAAGACGGGCTGCGCGGTGCCGGCGAAGGCGTCCCAGACCGCCTGCTTGACCCGGGCGAGGTTGGGCGTTCCGGCGTTCGGCCAGCGGTACCCGACGCGGAACGAGTCGGTATTCGAGTTCGGATGCGGGTGGAACGCGAGCTCGTCCATGATCGGCTTCGTGCGGCGGCTCGCGCGGTACGCGGCGCCCATGTCCCGGATGCAGCGCACCGGTGAGGTCGAGGCGTTCGTGGCCGCCAGCGCGTTGTCGTTGCCGCGCGGCGAGAGCGAGACGCCGAGCACGGTGATCGTGCTGTCGATCGCCTTGAGCGCGTCGTACGACTGCGCGAGGACGCGCTCGTACGACGTGCAGGCGAGGCCGGCGCCGCGCGTGCTGAACTGCGGCTGCCAGAAGCGGGGCTGGTTCGGCTCGTTGCCGACGGCGATGTCCTTCACCTGCCGGTACGTGCGGGCGACCTGGGCGACGAACGCGACGAACTGGCTCGTCGCCGAGGTGGAGCCGAACAGCGCGCGGGCCCGGCCGGGCGCGATCACCATCGAGACGCGGATGCCGGCCGCCGTCGCATTCGCGATGTAGCGGTCGAGTGCCTCCTGGTCCCGGATCGTGGTCGGATGATCCGGGTCCCAGGAGAGGGTGATCCGGTTCTCGGTCAGCCCGACGTCGCGCATGTCGGCGAGGAACTGGGCCCCGCCGTCCCCGGCGAGCTTGCCGCGGTCGTCGGCCACGCCGACGGTGACGTCGGCCGCGGCGGGCGCGGCAAGCACAAGGAGCCCGCAGGCGCAGGCAGACGCGACGGCAATGTGTCCAAACCCCTTCATTCCTCAGCGAAACCGCATCAGTCTTGCACGGCGGTCAGGATGGCGTCGAGGATCGGGTCGGCCCCGAAGCGCACGGGATCGTCCGTGGGCAGGCCGGTCTCCTCGGCGACACGCGCGATCTCGGCACGGGCGTCCGCCTCGTCGAGCCCGCCGGTGTGGAGGGCGATCGCGGCGACCTTCGCCGGCCGGAGGCGGAGCGAGCACCGCTCGTGGAGCTCGATGAGGTCACGAAGCTCCGGCAGCGGGTGCTCGGGGTAGCCCTCGACGTGCGTCGCCCGCGCCTTGTGGACGAGGACGTACGCATGCGGCGCGCTGCCGTGGATCAGGCCCATCGTGACTCCTGAATACGCCGGGTGGGCCAGCGATCCCTGCCCCTCGACCCAGAGCAGCTCGCCGCCGCGCGCGGCGCCCTCGACCACCAGACGCTCGGCCGCCCCCGCCAGGAAGTCCGCGACGACGGCGTCGACGGCGATGCCCCAGCCGGCGATCGCGATCCCGGTCTGCCCGGTCGGGACGAAGACGGACTTCAGGCCGCGCTCGCGGGCTGCGAGGTCGAGCTCGACGGCGACGGTCTTCTTGCCGATCGCGCAGTCCGAGCCGACGGTGAGGACGATCTTCGCCGGCACGCGGAGGTTCTCGCCGGTCGGGACGTTGAGATCCGGCGGCGGCTTGCGGAGGTCGCGAAGCTCGACTCCCTGCTCCCGCGCGAGGGCAGTCAGCTCCGCGTCCTCGCTGATGAACTCGTGCAGGCCGCTCTCGACGTCGAGCCCGGCGCGGATCGAGTCCTTCAGCAGCTCCCGCCAGGCCGGCGGGAAGCGTCCGCCCTGCGTCGCGACGCCGACGGTCGCCGTCGTCGGGCCGTACGACGTCGCCTCCTCGACGGTCGCGACGACGGGGATGTCGCGGTACGTCTCCCCCGCCCGCTCGGAGTCCAGGATGGCGACGACGGGATCGGGCGCGTACGCGACGATGCCCCGCATCGTCTTCCCGTAGTGCGGGTCGCCCGACTTGCCCTCAGCGAGGACTAGGTACCGCTTGCCGGACGCCAAGTCCTGGAGTTTCCGGTGGGAGCTGCACGCCGTCGACGAGCTCGACGCCCGGCCACGGGTCGTCGGCGATGAGGATGTTGCCGTCGAGGTCGACGTGGTCGCACAGGCTCGCGACGGCCGCGCCGGCGGCGATCCCGAGGCCGGACTCGACCATGCAGCCGAGCATGACTCCCAGGCCGAGGGCGCGGGCGGCGTGGGCCATCCGCACGGCCTCGCGGATCCCGCCCGACTTCGCGAGCTTGATGTTGATCCCGTGGGCGCGCTCGGCACAGGACGCGACGTCGGCGAGCGTGTGGCAGTCCTCGTCGACGTAGATCTCGAGCGGCGACGCCTGCTTCAGCTTCGCCCCGTCGGGGTCGCCGGCCGTGAGCGGCTGCTCGACGTAGTCGACGCCGAGCTCCTGCAGCCGCGGGATGGCGTCCAGCGCCTCGTCGAGCGTCCAGTACTCGTTCACGTCGACCCGGAGCGGGCCCGGCCAGGCCTCCCGTACCGCGCGGACGCGGTCGACGTCGAGGCCGTCCCGCCCTCCGAGCTTCAGCTTCAGGCTCTCGAAGCCGGTCGCCTGGCCCGCCTTGCGTGCCATCTCGTCGGGCGACCCGAGCCCGATCGTCCAGCTGGTGGGCGGGCCGGCCCGGCGGAGGCCCAGGAACCGCCAGACCGGGAGCCCGGTCAGCTTCCCGCACAGGTCGTGCAGGGCCGCGTCGAGCGCCGCGCGGGCGGCGTACTCCCGCTGCGGGAGCCGGCTCTCCAAATCGTCGAAGGCGAACGGGTCGTCTCCGAGCGCGTCCGCGACCTCCTCGACGTACGCGAGCGCCGACTCGCCCGACTCCTCGTACCGCTCGATCGGCGCCGCCTCGCCGTAGCCGCGCTCTCCGTCGTGCTCGATCTCCACCCACACGACCTCGGCCTCCGTCGTCGTCTCGCGGGCGATCACGAACGGCTCCTGGAGGGGAAGCGAGGCGATCCGGGCGGAGACCTGCATTCGCACGGACTCTAGTCCCGCGGTCGGGGCGCCGAGGCCACTTCGGACTATTCGCCAACCGGATCGGGGCGCTCCCCGATGGCGCGTCTCGAGCGTGATGGGATCGTGGATGCGAGCTCTGGAGGGAGCAATGGCTGTCACGCCGACCGAATCGATCGCCGAGCAGACCGAGCGCGCAGGCGAGCCGCTGATCGAGCTCGCGGGCGTCGAGAAGGTCTACCGGATGGGGAAGGTCGACTACCGGGCCCTGCGCGGGGTCGACCTCTCGATCGAGTCGGGCGAGCTGGTCGCGGTCGTCGGCCCCTCCGGCAGCGGCAAGACGACGATCATGAACCTGATCACCGGCATCGACCGGCCGACGAAGGGCTCGGTCACCGTCGACGGCCGCCGCCTCGACGAGATGAGCGAGGAGGAGCTCGCCGTCTGGCGGGGAGCAAACGTCGGGATCGTCTTCCAGTTCTTCCAGCTCCTCCCCACCCTCTCGGCCCTCGAGAACGCGGTGCTGCCGCTGGACTTCGCGCGCCGTGGATCGCACCGCGAGCGGTTCGAGCGGGCGCGGCAGAACCTCGAGCTCGTCGGTCTCGGCGACAAGGTCGACCACCTTCCTGCCGAGCTCTCGGGCGGCGAGCAGCAGCGCGTTGCGATCGCCCGCGCGCTCGCCGCGGATCCGAGGCTCGTCGTCGGCGACGAGCCGACCGGAAACCTCGACAGCGTCACCGCGGACGAGATGTTCGAGCTGCTCGAGCGCCTCAACGCCGAGGGCAAGACCGTCCTCTACGTGACCCACGACCTCGAGCTTGCAGGGCGGGCGCACCGGGTCGTCACGATCCGCGACGGCGTCGTCGCTGCCTGAGGCGTCCGCGATGATCTCGGCGCAGCTGCGCAAGTCGATCAGCGACCTGACGCGACGCCGGGCCCGGACGACCTTCGCGGTCGCGACGCTCGCACTCGCCGTGGCGAGCATCGCGTTCTTCGCCATCCCGACGCTCATCGACGACACGATGCAGCAGGAGGTGCGCGCGAATCGTCTCGCCTACCTCTCCGTCTCGATCAGGCCTCTGCCGCTCACGGCCGATCAGCTCGCCGAGCTGGCCGCCGTCCCCAACGTGGCGGCCGTCGAGCCTCGCTCGAGCGTCAACGCCCGCGTGCTCGTCGGCGAGCGGCGCGCGCAGGCGCTGGTGATCGGCGTCCGGGACTTCGCCCGCCAGCGGGTGGACGTCGTCCGCGTCGAGTCCGGGACGACGCCGCGGCCCGGTGAGGTCCTCGCCGACGTCCAGGACGCGAACGTCGGCGTCTACGACGGGGACACGGGTGACACCCTGACCGTCGTCGGCGAACGGGGCGCGGCCGAGCGGGCCAGGCTCGCCGTCGCGGGCCGGGGTCGCAACCTCGACGGCGGCGAGATCGTTCAGGACGAGGAGCTGATCGTCCTCTACGCGACGACCTCCACCGTCGAGGAGCTGAGCGGCGAACCGGAGTACAGCCGGCTGGCCTTCGAGCTCCGCGACAAGAGCCCGGCCGCGGTCGCGTCCACAGTCGAGGCTCTCCGCCGCCACCTCGCCGCCGTGCCGGGCTTCACGGGCTTCGACGATCTGCCGGACGTGCGGGCTCCGGGCGACTGGCCCGGGAAGACCGAGACCGGGCAGTTCGCCGACATCCTGAGCGTGATCACCGCGCTGGCGTTGCTGTCCGCGCTCGTCCTCATCTCCAACACGATGACGACCCTCGTCGCCGAGCAGACCGGGGAGATCGGGATCATGCGCGCGATCGGCGCGCGCCGCCGCCAGATCGCCGCCGTCTACGTCACGACGGCGCTGCTGATCGGCGCCCTCGGCGCGGTCGTCGGGCTCGTGCTCGGGATCGTGATGTCGAGCCTGCTCGCGCAGTACTTCGGCTCGCAGTTCTGGGCCGTCGACGTCGGCTTCGGCGTGGACCCGACCGTGCTCGTCGTCAGCCTGGTCGTCGGGGTACTCGTGCCGCCGCTCGCCGCACTGCCGGCGATCCGACGCGCCGTTCGGACCGACCTGCGGGAGGCGCTCGAGGCGACGGGCTCGGCGGTCGGCGGCCTGGACGCCGGGGATCGCGTCCTGCGGCGCATCGCCTTCCTCCCGCGGACGATGCAGATCGGTCTCCGCGGTGTCGGCCGGCGGAGGCGTCGCAGCATCGCGACGGCGCTGATCGTGGCCCTCGCCGTCGGCAACCTGCTCGCGTTCCTGGGCCTCAGCGCGGCTGCGACGCAGTCGACGCGGACGGCCTGGGACAGCCACCTCGAGGACATCCGCCTCTGGACGACCGGTCGTGAGCGCTTCGACGCCGGCGCCGCAAGGACGATCCGCGCGACCCCTGGGGTCGCCGAGGCGCAGCCCGCGCTCGTGAACGGGGTGGAGCTCGCCGGCGAGGAGGCGTTCGTCTGGGGCATGCCGCGCGAGCCGCTCCTCGACTACCGCCTCACGGAAGGCCGCTGGTTCAGCGCGAGCGAGGAGCAGGCGCGCGAGCGGGTGGGAGTTCTCGAGCGCAACATCGCCGACCGAGTGGGCGTCGACGTCGGCGAGCGGATCACCCTTGCGACCGCGGACGGACGCGCGAGCTTCCGCGTCGTCGGGATCGCGGACAACCAGCAAGAGGACGGAACGGTGCTCTACGTGCCGCTGACCACCCTGCGTTCCGTCCTTCGCGAGCCGGCCGCGGTGGATACCTACTGGATCCGGACGACCTCGCCGGACGAGGCGCTCGTCGACCGGACGGCGACGCTGCTCGAGGACCGGCTGGCGGCGCTCGGCTACGAGACCGGCGGAGAGGTCACCTACGTCCTCGCGCGGGACCAGATCGCCGAGAACCGGAGCATCACGACGACGATTGCGATCCTCGGATTCCTGATCGTCGCCATGAGCATGGTCGGGCTCGCGAATGCGATCACCATGAGCGTCATCGAGCGGACGCGCGAGGTCGGCATCCTCCGCTGCATCGGCGCGCGCGCCCGCGACATCAGGCGCATCTTCACCACCGAGGGCCTCGTGGTCGCCCTCGCCGGCTGGCTGCTGGGCATCCCCGTCGGCTACGCGCTCAACCGCCTCCTCGTCTGGATGATCTGGGAGGTCGTGGACGTGCGCGTCCCGGTGGTGTTCCCGCCCTGGAACATCCTGCTCGCCCTCGTCGGGACCGTCGTCCTCGCGCTGCTCGTGATCTTCTTGCCGCTCCGCCGAGCAGTCCGCTTCCGGCCCGGCGACGCGCTCCGTTACGCCTGACCGCAAGGGTCAGACGTGTGATGCTTCGCGTTGGGGCGCGCCAACTACTCACCGGGAGGTGGAGTGATGCAGAGGAGAAGGCTCTGGGAGATCGGCGGGTTCATCTCGGGCGCGGTGCTCGTCGTCTTCGGCGCCGTCGCCCTCTATCTGGGCATCAACGGCTATCAGACAGTCCAGGACGAGCTCAACAAGGAGTACATCGTCGGCGGCTCCGACATGTCGCCGGACGAGATCCGTGCGGGGGCCGAGGAGGCCAACCTTCCGGACACGATCGAGCTGCCCACGTGCGACGTCGTCGACGAGGAGATCGACACCGGGGGCGAGGCGCGCTGCTTCGCGCAGTACATGCGCATCCACGCGCTCGAGAGCACGGGTGGCCTGACCTACGCCCAGATGGGCCGTTACCAGTCGGCGGCCAATCCGGGCGATCCGGCGGGAACGAGTGACGAGGCGGCCGCCGCCAAGGACGAGGAGGGAAATCCGGTCTCGAATGGGCAGCGGAACCTCTGGATCAACGAGACGGCCCTGGCGACCGCGCTCAACGTCTCCTACATGGCCGAGCAGATCTCGATCTTCGGCATCGTCGTCGGGATCGCGCTGCTCCTGACGGGTATCGGCCTCATCATCGTGGCGTACGCCATCTTCGGCCGCGCACAGGAAACGGGCGGAGGGACAGCGGCCACGAGCTGATCCCAGGCGTTCGCGAAGGTCGATTCGCAGCCGGCGCCCGGCACGGGTGGCGCCGGCTGCCCCATTCCGGCTATGGGGCTGGCAGGAATCGAACCTGCTGCTAATCGCGCTCGTCTAGCGGCGAGGTAGGCACCGGGGTGGCCGACCGCCGGAGTAGCGCATCGCGCCGCTTCAGCGTGTCGTGGTAGCGGGTGAGCCCGCTGCGGTTCTATCTGCCAATGCGCTCCTCCAGAGCAGGAAGCTGACGACGAGCACCCAGAGAGGGAACGCGAAGAGCAGCGCCGCCCAGCCGATCGGCAAGATGATCAGCGCGAGCGCGACCACGAGGCTGACCCACGCGAGCCAACTGGGCAACGAGCCCGTTCGCAACGCGTGAACTCCGGTCGCCGCGAGGAGAACCGCGGCGGACATCTCAGCACCGAGGAAGAACACGTCGCTCATAACGCGGATCGCCACGGCAGCCGCGTCTGAGAGATCGGCGTCGTCGGCAATCGCGGCCGCCACATCCGGCCCGGGCATCGCGAATCCGAAGACCGCAGCGGCGACGCCGCCGCCAAACACGAGCGCGGTCAGCCGCCGGACGCCACCTTCGGCGGCCGCCAAGCGAGCGCGGAGGCTGCCGAGGAACCAGAAGAAGAAGAACGTTCCCAGCACCCACAAGAAGCCGCCGAGAAAAATGCTGCTCTCTTCGGTTCGGTACGAGTCGAGCAGTGTGGCGGGATCCTTCATCTCAACCGCTGTCTCAAGAACAATGATTCCGATCACCCAGAGCACGACGGCCAGCACACCCGTAAGCGGCGCATAGCGCTCCCACGACGCGGCTTGCGTGCGCGTGTCAGCCATGGTGGTCATAACGCTCCTTCCGTCGCTCGAGTCCTGCCCGATCGTCCCGCCAGAGCAGGTTGTGGTCAAGGCGGCTGACCGACGTCGCGCTCAGTTCACGAAGCTGTCCGCCGCTGATTACGTGTTTTCCCCGATGACACCAGGGGCGAGCGTCGTATCGTTTGTGACTTAGGTAGTAGGGGGCCGGTCTGCTCCCATCTCGACCACGAGGGGGTCAGGAGATGACAACGGCTTCGGGCGTGCGTGTAAACACCTTGGTTCGCAGGCCGTTAGCCGTGCGCCGTTCGGTTCGGGTGGATGCGCCGTCCATAGTCGGTGCCGCCGTGGCGGGCGTGCCCGCGACCTACCTGATGGATCTGGCTGGGCGCAAGATCGTTGCGCCCGCTCTCGGGAAAGGTCCCAGCGGCAACCTCGGGCGTTGGATTGGGCACATGGTCCAAGGCCGGTTCACGCACGAGGACATCACGAAGTCGGCGCCGGTCGCGCACGAAGCCGCGATCGGTATGGCGGCGCATTACGCGATTGGCTTCGTACTTGGCGCTGGGTACGCGCTGCTACTGCGAGTCCCGCACTCCCGGGCGAACTCGTTGTCCCGCGCTGTCGCATACGGCGTAGCGACGACTGTGTTTCCGTGGTTTTGGATGTTCCCCGCTCGCGGCCAGGGCATCATGGGGCTTCGCGACCGCGATGTGCGCGTGCCCGCGTTCGCGCTTGGCACACACGTCGCATACGGCTTGGGCCTCGGGGTTGCATTGCGAGTAGCGGAGTTGCCGCGCCTGAACCGCTCCGCCCGGTCGTGAAGGGCGGACGAGGCCTAGGACGCTGAAAGCACGCCCTCGCGTCGGAGTCCGTCTTTTTCGCCTGACGGTGTTCACGAAGGGCGACCAGCTGGCGAGACCCTGCGGGGGATGCTGGCCGAGGGCGAAGGGCGAATCGTTCCCGCAATCGCCGCGGGATCTCGCCGAGTGAAGCGGTCTATGGGCCTGGCAGGAATCGAACCTGCGACCTCGCGCTCCGGAGGCGCGCGCTCTATCCCCTGAGCTACAGACCCGGAACGCCCAGTGTAGCCGGGGGTAGGTTGCGCTCTCTTGGAGTTCCTCCGCGCCTACCTCCGCACGTTGAACCCGCCGCTTCCGGGCTCGGTGCGGACACTCCAGGCGGGTGCGCTCGTGAACGCGCTCGGCAACGGGCTCGCCTACCCGTTCCTCTTCATCTACCTCCACAACGTCCGCGACATCGACCTCGCCACGGCGGGGCTGATCGTGGGGACGAACTCCGCCGTCGGGCTCGTCGCAGGCCCGATCGTCGGGTCGCTGATCGACAGGGTCGGCGGCCGGGCGACCCTCGCCTTCTCGCTCTGGCTGATGACCGTCGGCTTCGGTGCCTACGCCTTCGTCGAGCACCCGTGGCAGGGCTTCCTCGCCAGCGCGATCGCCGGCATCGGCAACGGCGGCTTCTGGCCGAGCCAGTCGTCGCTCATCGCGGGACTGACCCCGCCCGCCCAGCGTCACCAGGCGTTCGCGATGCAGCGCGTGATGATGAACCTCGGCATCGGCCTCGGCGGGCTCACGGGCGGCCTGATCGCGACGACGGCCGACCCGACCACGTTCCAGGTGCTCTTCCTCGGCGACGCGGCGACGTTCCTCGTCTATTCGGTCTTCCTCACGCGGGTTCCCAGCCCGGCCCGCCAGCCGCGGCCCGAGGGCAGCGAGCGCGGCGGCTACGGAGAGGTCGTCCGGCACAAGGTCTTCATGGCGGTCGTCGCCCTGAACGTCGTCTTCATCGGGGCCGGGATGGCGCAACTCGAGACGCTCCCCGTCTACGCGAAGAACGAGGCCGGCGTGACGGAGCGCGGGATCGGCGTGTTGTTCTTCCTCAACACGCTCGTGGTCGTCCTCGCGCAGCTGCCCACCGCGCGGCTGCTCGAGGGCCACAGGAGGATGCGGACGCTTGCGCTCCTCGGCGTGGTCTGGGCGGCGGGGCTGGCGATCGTGCCGCTCGCGGGGATCGCCGTCGACGGCTGGACGGCCGCCGCGCTCCTCGCAGTCACCTTCGCGGTGATCGCGGTCGGCGAGTGCCTCCACGGAACGGTGCAGGCCCCGCTCGTCGCCGACCTCGCCGACCACAGCCTCATCGGCCGGTACATGGCCGCGTCGGCGTTCTCGTGGGGCGTCGGCTTCGCGGTCGGTCCCGCGATCGGCGGCCTCGTGCTGAACCACTGGCCCCACGTGCTCTGGCCGGCGGCGGCCGGCGTGTGCCTGGCGGCCTCGTTCGCCGCACTCGCGCTCGAGCGCGCGATCCCGGCGGCGGCGCGGACGACGCCGAAGCGCGAGCCTCCGCCGCCGGCCGAGAGGCCTAGGAAAGCGGCGCCGCGGGTAGAATCGGTGCGCTAATGCGCCTGGAGGACCCGCTCAGTACCGATGCCCAGCCTGCCCCGCATCCGGGCTCGCTCGCGCACGCGGCGCGAGGTTGCGGCACCTCCGGCGCGCCGGCCCGCTGAGCTCACCGCCAACGGCCTGACCTGGGTCCACCTCGACTCCCCGAGCACCGAGGAGGCGCAGTCGCTCGCCGAGCGCCTCGGCTGGCATCCGCTCGACGTCGAGGACGTCGTCTCGAAGCGCCAGCGTCCGAAGGTCGACGAGTACGACGACTACCGCTTCGTCGTCCTCCACTTCCCGGTCTACGACAAGGCCGCGAAGCGGCTGAACGCCGGCGAGCTCGACGTCTTCCTCGGCCCGGACTATCTCGTCACGCTCCCGACCGTCGAGCTCCTCCCCGTGACCCGGCTCTTCCAGCGGGTGACGGACGACCCCGAGCTCCGCGAGGGCCTCTTCGGAAAGGGCTCCGGGTATCTCCTCTACCACGTCCTCGACGATCTCTTCGACTACTGCTTCCCGATCCTCGACAAGATCGGGCACAAGCTGGACACGATCGAGGACGACATCGAGGAGGAGCGCTCCGAGGCGATCGTCCGCGACATCTCCCGCGCCAAGCAGGAGATCATCAGCTACCGGAAGATCATCAAGCCGCAGCGCCCGACGCTGCGCCTGCTCGAGCGCCACGTCGAGCGGTTCCTTCCCGAGGACCTCGAGCTGTACTTCGACGACCTCGTGGACGCCTCGGAGCGGATCTGGGACATCCTCGACAACTACAAGGAGGTCGTCGAGGCGCTCGAGGCGACGAACGAGTCGGCGATCCAGCACCGGCAGAACGACGTCCTCCGCCTCCTGACCGTCTTCAGCGCGACCCTCCTGCCGCTGACGCTGCTCGCGAGCATCTTCGGCATGAACGTCGACTTCCCGGGCGTAGGCACCGCGGAGGCGTTCTGGCTGACCGTCGCCACGATGGTCGCGGTGCTGAGCGGCCTGGTCGCGTTCTTCCGCTGGAAGCGCTGGATTTGACGAAGCCCCTCTGGGCTCCCTGGCGCCTCGAGTACGTCGGCAGCGCCGACGAGCAGCAGGGCTGCGTCTTCTGCAACGCGATCGAGGCTGACGACGACGAGGCGGCCCTGGTCGTCCACCGGGCGATCGAGGCGACCGTGATCGCCAACAAGTACCCCTACGCATCGGGACATCTGATGGTCGCTCCGAACCGCCATCTCGGCGAGTTCGGAGAGCTGACCGACGAGGAGGCGCTGGCGATCCACCGGCTCGCGCACCAGGGAATGGGCGCGCTCTCGCAGGTCTACCGGCCGCAGGGCTACAACCTCGGGTGGAACCTCGGCCGGATCGCGGGCGCCGGTGTCCTCGACCACGTCCACCTGCACCTCGTCCCCCGCTGGGCGGGAGACACCAACTTCATGCCGGTCCTGGCCGACGTGAAGGTGATTCCCGAGCATCTGCTCGAGACGCGCCGCCGCCTCGCGGACGCCTGGCCGTCTTAAGGCGTCCCGCCCGTCTGCCGATGGGAGGAAGAGCCGCCATGGCCGAACGCGACGCCGCCACCCGCTCCCAGAACGACTGGCCCGACCAGGGCGTGCGTCAGCGTCTCGGCAGCCGGATCGAGCGACACGTCCTCCGCAGCGCGGTGGACATGCTCGACGAGCGGGGCTCGGAGCTCGACTCGATCGAGCAGGACCTCGTGAAGCGTGAGGCCGAGCTCGCAGAGCGGCTCGCGGTCGCCGCCGCCGAGGAGGCGCAGCTCGAGCACCGGTTGCAGCGGCTCGCCGAGGTCGGGGCGACCGACCTCGACGCGACCCGGAAGATCGACCACCTGATCCGGCAGCTCGACGAGACGGAAACGGCCGCGGCCGCCTTCCACACCAAGGCCGAGGGCAACGTGCACGCCGCCGAGGAGAAAGCCCGCGAGCTCGCCGAGCGCGTGAAGCGCCTCGAGGAAGCGGAGCATCACCGGGTCCTGTCGGCCGCCGACATCACACGCAGGGAGTCGGCGCTGAGGACGCGCGAGCACGAGATCCGCCAGCAGGACGAGCGGCTCCGCGAGCGCGAGCAGGCACTCGGTGCGACGCAGCACGCGCTGATCGCGAGGGAGCAGGAGATCGAGGAGCGCGAGCGGCGCCTGGACCGCTTCGAAGAGGACGTGCGCACGCGTCTCGAGTCGGTGGAGCGCAGGGAGCGCGAGCTGGAGGAGCGAGAGCGCGCCCTTGGCGCCCG
>DASTWB010000035.1:0-3354 GCA_035758725.1 Gaiellaceae bacterium | reverse complement strand
GGCGGGATGGTCTCCTTCCTCGTCGGGTCGGAGGAGGAGGCGGTCGACCTCGTCGCCCGCACGTCGGTCTTCCAGCTCGCCGAGAGCCTCGGCGGCGTCGAGAGCCTGATCGAGCACCCGGCGCGGATGACGCACGCGTCCACCGCGGACGCGCCGTTCGCGGTTCCGGGCAATCTCATCCGGCTCTCGGTCGGGATCGAATCGGCGAACGACCTGATCCAGGATCTCGAGCGGGCGCTCGTGCGCTCGCCCGCCGCCGCCGGCACCTAGCCGGAACCCGCCGGCACGCGGCGGTGTAGAGCGGGCGACGAAAGGAGTCCGCTTGACACGCCTGATGCTGATCTTCGCGATCGCCGCGCTCGTGCTTCCGTCCGCCGCGCTCGCCAAGGGGCCGAGTGCCGCGACGATGGAAGGCCCGGGGGGCGGCGCCGGCATCTCGTTCGGCGGCGACGAGGGCAGCGGCCCGCTCGGCCAGTTGACGGAGCAGGCGGGGTTCTTCCCGGCCGTCTTCGGCCAGGAGCCGAACCCGATGCTCGCCGGCCGGCCGAAGGGAGACCTCGGGCCGAAGTACACGATCACCTACACGGTTCCCGGCGGCGGCGGCGAGTTCACGGTCCGGCAGGACGTCTACCCGTACGCCGACCCGTCGCCCGTGACATACCTGGCCCCGGGCCAGAAGGTCTTCGACCTGACGACGCGCGGCGGCTGGTTCCAGGCCGGTCCCGACCTGAAGACGACGCTCGTCTCGGCCGGGCTTCCTGCGAGCCCGCGTGCCGCTTCGTCCTCGGACGACGCGTCCTTCCCCACGACGACCGTGGGCCTCCTCGCCCTCGCGCTGCTCCTCGTCCTCAGCACGGGGCTGCTGCTCCGGCGACGAGCTCGACCCGCAGCCGCCTGACCCCCGCATAGGATCGGGCCGAGTGGACACGCTCGGCCCGATCGACCTCCACCACCAGGACGCCGAGCGCGTCATCGGCTGCTACCTGGTCGAGACCTCCGGGGGCCTCGCCCTCAACGACTGCGGCCCCTCGTCGTGTGTTCCGGCGCTCCTACGGGGCCTGGAGCAGCGGGGGCTGTCGATTCGGGACATCGACCACTTGCTCCTCACGCACATCCACCTCGACCACGCAGGCGCCGCCGGCGCCCTCGTCCGCGAGCATCCCGGCCTGCGGGTGCACGTCTCCGAGGTGGGCGCGCCGCACCTCGCCGACCCCTCCCGGCTCGAACGGAGCGCACGGCGGCTGTACGGGGACACCTTCGACCGGCTGTGGGGCGAGCTGGCACCGGTGCCGGAGGAGAACCTCGTGGTCCTCGACGGCGACGTCCTCGGCCTCGAGGCGTTCCCAACGCCCGGACACGCGAGCCACCACGCCTGCTACCTCGCCCCCGACGGGACGCTCTACGCCGGCGACGCGGCCGGGGTACGGATCGGATCCGACCGGTACGTCTGCCCGCCGACGCCGCCGCCCGAGTTCGACCTCGCGACCTGGCTCCGCTCGATCGACGAGATCGAGCGACGCAACCCCACACGGCTCGCGCTCATCCACTTCGGGGTCGTGGACGACCCCGGCCCCCACCTCGACGAGCTTCGCCGCCGCCTCCGCGACTGGGCCCGGGAGGACCTCTCCGAGGAGGAATGGCTGCGCCGCCGGGAGGACGAGCGGGCCCGCGAGAGCGGCGAGCCGGAGGCGTACGAACGGGCGATGCCGCTCTGGCAGTCCTACGCGGGTCTGCGCCGCTACTGGGACACGGCGGCCGACACCGGCGCGCCGACGATCGCCTCCCGGTAGGCCCGGACGTAGTCGGCGACCATCCGCTCGGGCGAGAACCGCTCCTCCGCATAGCGGCGGCACGCCAGCGGATCGAGGGCGTCTGCCCGCTCGAGGGCCGCCGGCATCTCGCGGTAGCTCTCGACGATGATCCCCGACCGGCCGTCCTCGATCACCTCCGGGACCGCCCCCCGGTTCGTCGCGATCACCGGGGTTCCGCACGCCATCGACTCGATCATGACGAGGCCGAACGGCTCCTCCCAGTCGATCGGGAAGAGCGTCGCCCGCGCGTCCTGCAGCAGCTCCACCTTCGTCCCGTGCGAGACCTCGCCGAGATACTCGATCCCGTGCATGCCGAGGTGCGGCTCGACGAACTCGGCGAAGTACTGCTCCTCCTTCGGCTCCTGCTTCTTGCCCGCGATCTTCAGCGGAAGGCCCGTCTCCATCGCGACCGCGATCGCGCGGTGGCAGCCCTTGTCCGCGCTCATGCGCCCGAGGAAGAGCAGGTACTCGCCCGGGTGGGGGTTGCAGGGATAGACCGAGAAGTCGAGCGCGTTCGGGCAGTTCGCGAGCCAGGGGAGCTCCGGCTTGGGCCGGCGCTGGTTGAGCGAGATCGAGATCAGATGCACGTCCGGGACCAGCCGGCAGAGCTCCTCGTACATCTCGCCGGGCTCGCCGGTGAGCGGCCCGTGGACGGTGTGCACGACCGGGGTGTCGACCAGCCCGGAGAGGACGATCCCCGTCATCCCCGTGTGCTCGTTGATGACGTCGAAGTCCTCCGCGTGGCCGTAGCAGGGCAGGGCGTGGAGCAGCTCGAAGTGCGAGCGGCCGATCCACTCGCTCGGGGCGATGGGGAAGACGGCGGAGAGCTTCGCCTTGGTCCGGGAGTCCCCGGAGGCGAAGAGCGTCACGTCGTGCCCGGCCTCGGCGAGGCCGTCGGCGAGCAGCGCCACGATCCACTCGATCCCGCCGTAGCCGCTCGGCGGCACCGGAAACCACGGCGGGCTGACCACGGCGATCCGGAGGCGCTCGCCCTTCATCCCGCCTGCACCGTTGCCTGCCCCTCCTCCAAGCGCACCTCCCAGAGTCGGTCGAATGCTCTCACGCTGGAGAGTCTGACGGAACCCGCCCAGGAGGGAAGCTCCGGCGGTGCGACCGTCTCGAGCGCGTGCTGGCGGCGGTCCGGCCGCAGCCCGAGCAGGATCTGGAGCAGGAGCACCGGCGTCCCCGCGGCCCAGGCCTGCGGGCGCGCCGCCGTCGGGTAGGCGATCGGAAACCGCGTCTCCGTCCGCGGCATGCCCGCGAAGACCTCCGGGAGCTGGTAGTCGAAGTGCCGGCCCGCGGTCAGCATCTGCCGGACGATCCTGTGCGCCTCCGGCCAGCGGCCGTACCGCGCGAGCCCCCACGCGCACAGGGAGTTGTCGTGGGGCCAGACGGTGCCGTTGTGGTAGGCGAGCGGGTTGTAGCCGCGGTCGAGCGTCGACATCGTGCGGATGCCCCAGCCGGACCAGAGCGCGTCGGCCATCAGCGCATCGACGATCGCGTCCACCCGCTCCGGCGGCACGATGCCGCTCCAGAGCAGATG
>DASTWB010000014.1:0-9502 GCA_035758725.1 Gaiellaceae bacterium | reverse complement strand
GGCCACGAGCGTTTCCGGCGTCGCCTCCTCGACGGTCAGCGAGCGATCGCCGAATCGCACCTCCGAGCCCGCCGAGCGAGCGGACGCGAAGGCCCGGACGTTTGCGAAGCCGCGCTCCCGGAGCAGCTCGAGGGTCACCGTCCCGACGACGCCCGTCGCGCCGACGACGCCGATGCGCGCCTCAGTCGTGCGCACGAACCGCCTCTTCGGCGTCGAGCTCGAACGCGCTGTGAAGCGCAAGGACGGCGTCCTCGACGCGGTCACGGTCGATGAAGCAGGCGATCTTGATCGGCGAGGTGCTCACGATCTGCGGCTCCGTCCCGAGTTCCGCCAGCGTGGCGAACGTCCTGCCCGCGACGCCGGGATGCGTCTTCATCCCCGCGCCCACCACGCTGACCTTGCCCAGGTCGTCCCGCGACGTCCACGAGACGCCGAGCCCGTCGAGCGCCTTCCCGGTGTCGCCCGCGTCGGAGCTCGGCCCGGAGAACACGATCTCGGGCCCGGTCTGGACGATCGTGTCCACGCTGACCTCGGCCGCCGAGAGCGCCTGGAACAGGGTCGCGGCGTCAGCGCCCTCCACGCGGTACACCGTCTCCTCGAGCGTGTGAACAACGCCGGAGATGATCGCCTTCTCGAGCATCCGTTCGTCCTCCTCCCGGATCCAGGTGCCTGGCGCGTCGCCGAAGCTGGAGCGCACGTGGAGCTTGACGCCGTGGCTGCGCGCGAGCTCGACCGACCGTAGCTGAAGCACCTTCGCGCCCGACGCGGCCATCTCGAGCATCTCCTCGTAACTGACCGCGTGCAGCTTCCTCGCGTCCGGAACGAGCCGTGGGTCGGCCGTGAAGACGCCGTCGACGTCCGTGTACATCTCGCAGGCGTCGGCTCCGAGCGCAGCGGCGAGCGCGACCGCGGTCAGGTTGGAGCCGCCGCGCCCCAGCGTCGTCACGTCGTACGCGGTCGAGACGCCCTGGAAGCCGGCGACGAGCACGATCCGGTCGGCGTCGAGCGCCTCGTGGATCCGCCGCGCCCGGACGTCGACGATCTTCGCGCGGCCGTGGACGGTGTCCGTGACGATCCCCGCCTGCGAGCCGGTGAGCGAGATCGCCTCGTGGCCGAGGTCGTGGATCGCCATCGCGGCGAGCGCGCACGAGACCCGCTCGCCCACGGAGATCAGCATGTCGACCTCGCGGGGCACAGGCGTGGGAGAGACCTCGTGGGCGAGGCGGAGCAGCTCGTCGGTCGTGTCGCCCATCGCCGAGAGGACGGCGACGACGCGATTCCCGGCCTCGCGCGCCGCCACCAGGCGCTGCGCGACGGCCTTCAGCCGAGCGGTGTCGGCGACCGAGGTCCCGCCGAACTTCATGACGACGGTGCCCGAGGGGCCGGGGGCCTCGCCCGAGAGCGCGGGGACGCCCTCGTACTGCGTCGTCGCCATCAGACCTCCCTGCGTCCCGAGAGCGCCCGGCCGAGGGTCACCTCGTCCGCGTACTCGAGGTCGCCGCCGACCGGGAGCCCGCTCGCCAGTCGGGTCACGCGGACACGGCCGCGAAGGCGGTCGGCGATGAACGACGCCGTCGCCTCGCCCGTGGTGTTCGGATTCGTCGCCAGGACGACCTCGACGACGCCGTCGGACTCGACGCGCCGGAAGAGCTCGTCCATCCGGAGATGCTCGGGGTCGACGCCGTCGAGCGGCGACAACGCGCCGCCGAGGACGTGGTAGAGGCCGCGGTACTCGTGCGTCCGCTCGAGGGACATGACGTCGGCGGGCTGCTCGACGACGCAGATGACCGCGCGGTCGCGGCGCCCGTCGCGGCAGATCTCGCACGTCTCCTCCTCCGTCCAGTTCCCGCATTCCGCGCAGAACCGGACGCGCTCCTTGGCCTCCCGAAGCGCCCCGGCAAGCGCGAGGGCCTCGTCGGTGGGCGTGCGGAGGAGGTGGAAGGCGAGCCGGTGCGCGGTCCGGGTGCCCACCCCGGGGAGCCGCGTCAGCTGCGCGACGAGATTCTCGATCGCAGGGCTGAGCACGCGGCCATTGTGCCTGTCCGGATCGGACCCGACGGCCTGCGGTTGGCCGTTTCCGCCGTTCCGATCCAGAGTATGCTCGCGCGCCTGGGGGGCCGGACGCTGCACCCGTCATGGCCAGCCGAGAGGAACACAGCCGCTTTCACCCGCACGAGGACGCTCGTGCGCTCGTCTTCGTGCCGTGCCCGGACTGCGGGCGCGGCGTTCGGCTCTCGGACGACAACCGGCTCGCAGACGAGCCGGGCTCGTACGAGTGCCCGAGCTGCGACGCCCGCTTCCTCCTGTCGGAGAACTGACCGGCTAGGCCGTCGCCAGCAACGCGCCGGGCGCCGGCGCCGCGTTCCGCCCGTCGAGGAGGCCGTGGATCTGTGCCCAGCGGCTTGCCTCCGTCCGGTTCGCGACGTCGAGCTTCCGGTAGATGTTCGACAGGTGGAACTTGACGGTCTGCTCCGTCACCCAGAGCATGCGGGCGAGCTGCGCGTTCGAGTGCCCCTCCGCGACCAGCCGGAGGATCTCCAGCTCGCGACGGGTCAACCCCGGCTCGTCCGCCGCCGCCTCCGCCTGCGCCTCGGCCGGAGCGGGCGCGAGGCTCCGCCGGCCGGCGAGGTACACGGAGTGCGAGAACGCCTGCCGGACCGCCGACGCGAGATCCTCGGGGTGCGCGGTCTTGACCACGTACGCCGATGCGCCGGCAACGAGCGCGGCGTCGATGATCTGCGAGTCCTGGTGCATCGAGAGGACGATGGGCCGGACCGAAGGCACGGATGCGCGCGAGCGCTCGATGAGCGCCAGCCCGCTCAGCTCGCCGTTCACGCCCTCGAGCTCCGTGATCAGCAGGTCGGGGCGATGCTCCTCGACCATCGAGAGCGCCTCGGACGTGGAGGTCGTCTTCCCGACCACGCGGATGGAGATGCGCCGCAGAACCTGCTCGACCGCGTCGAGCCACATGGGATGGGAGTCGCAGATGACTCCGACTTGCTCAGAAGAACCGTTCACCGAAAGGGCCGCCTTTCGTTGTGTGGAAAAACCTGTCCGAGGGGTGATAACGCACTTCGAGTAGTTTGGGAAGGGTTTCAACCTGGCAGAAGGTCTAGTTTTCCGAGATATGCGAAGGATTTTTACGTTTTGGGCCGGGTCCATACCGTCCGGACCGTGGAAAACCCCTGTTGAGAACCTGTGGAAACGCCGTGGACGGCGGTGGACGGCGCCGACCGGCTAGCTTCAGGGCCAGGCTCGAACCCTGTCCGCCGACTCGACTTTCGTCGCATGGGCCGGGACCCCGCGGCGGGTTACGTTAGACGCCGCGCTGCGGGCTGGCCGCGGCCCGCGACGCGAGAGGCGGGCTCCATGTTCCGCCTCTGGGTAGGCGGGCGCCCCGGAGACCAAGCGGGGAGGCCCGCTTACCCGTCTGCTCCCGGGGGCGCTTTCCCCCTTTCGAGGGATCCGAGCCGCCTATGGGTCGGATTACGATGCGTCGAGGCGGCCTCTGGTTGGTCGAGAGAGACACGCCGGAGAGAGGGCGCGTCGAGCGCCCTCTTCTCTCAGTCCGCGCCGAGGCGGAGAAGCGTGGCCGACGTGGCGACGAGACCTGCGGTCGTCGCGCCGAGGAACGCCACGGCGATCCGGAACAGCGGCTCACCCGGCACGACGGCGTACAGCCCGACGAACAGTGCCGCCGCCGCAGACCAGGCGATCGCCGCGCGGCCGGCCGCCCCGAGCGCGAGGAGCGCCTGCGAGAACGTGGCGGCGCCGAGGTACGAAGCCACTCCGGCGGCGAGGAGCACGAGCTCGAGCCGTCCGGCGTGGAAGTCGTCGCCGTAGAGGATCCTCATGCCCTCGGGCCCCGCGGCGGCGGCCCCGGCGACGATCACGACCCCTCCGACGAGCAGGAGCCCGACCGTCTGCCACACCGCGCGGCGAAACCGAATCGCTCCGTCGACCGCCTGGAGGCGGGTGAGATTCGGCAGGAGCGACGCTGCCAGCCCCTGGAAGAGGTAGACGGGGACCCGAACGAGCATCGTCGCCGCGAAGACGACACCCGCCGCCTTGCTCGCTCCGGCTCCGCCGCCGAGCATCACGAGCAGCGGGCCGCCGTTGACGAGCACCTGGTCGGCGCCCGCGACGACGCCGGCCGGCAGCGCGAAGCCGAGCGCCGAGCCGAGGCGGAACGACGAGTGCTCTGAGCCCGCGAGCGCCGTTCGGAGGCGCCGGTGACCCACGGCAAGTGGGACGACGAGCCCGCCGAGCCCCGCTGCAGCGATCGCCGCAGCTGCGAGGTCCTGCGAGGCGACGACGACGAGCGGGAGCGCCACGAGCAGCCGGACGACGGAGTCGGCGATCAGGCCGAGCCCGTAGCCGGGGAACCAGCGCGTCCCGGCGAGAAGCCCTCGGGTGACGTACGCGCCCCCGTAGAAGACGATGCCGGCGAGCAGCATCGCGGTCATCGCGTCGTTGCCGAGGAAGAGGCGGTCGGTCACGAACGCCCAGCCGAGCGCGAGTGCGAGCCCCAGGAGGAGCAGCAGTCCGGCCGCGAGGCGCGCAACGGCCCGAACGGCCGTTCGTGGCTCCTCCCCGCGGGCGAGCCGGTTGGCCGTCTCGCGCGACGTCGTCTGCTCCAGCGGGCGGAAGAGGACGATGACCGTCAGGAACAGCGCCGCCCAGAGGACGGCGATCTGCCCGTAGGCCTCCGGCCCCAGCCTGCGCGCGGCTAGCACGTGGAAGGCGTAGATCAGGAGGCCGGCGCCGAGCGTCGCCGCGGAGACGAGTCCCGCCCCTTGGAGGGCCTGGCGCCGAGCCCTGGGGGCGGGCGCGCGAACGACAGCAGCTTCCGCAGAGATGGCCACGTCACCATCTTTGTCGCCGCGGCCTGCCGAGTGAATCCCCGAGACGGTCAGCCCGTGGCCAGGATTCGGCCGCGCGCCGGGGTCGACCCTCCCCGATCGGGTAGTCACCCGACCCCCGGTGAGTCTTTGTTTTCTGGCCTTTAAAGGGACTTTGCGCCTTGCAAGGCTCTCGTCAGGCGGCTCGACAGGGGTCGCCCGGACTGGGGAGAGACGCAGGGGGAGCTGGGAAGAGGATGAGCTCGTTTGCAGCGGCTGCGGGGGCAGCCCCGGAAGCACTTCGGGATGAGGTGGATGCGCGTGGCTATGGCGCACCGCGCATCACCCGTGCAGTGCCCAACCTCTTCGTCGTGCCCGCGTACAACGAGGAAGCGAACCTTCCTCGCCTCTTCGCGGATCTCGAGAGCCGCCCTGCGCTCTTTCCTCCGGGCAGCCGCCTCCTCATCGTGGACGACGGATCGCAGGACGACACCGCCGCGATCGTCGACAGGTACTCGGGCCCTCTCCCTGCCGAGGTCATTCGCCTCGGGCGCAACCAGGGTCCGGGCGCGGCCTTCCGCGCCGGCTTCGCCGCCGCACTCGAGAAGTGCGACGGCGAGGCCCTGGTCGTCACCCTCGAAGCCGACACGACGAGCGACCTCGACGCGCTGCCGGAGATGATCCGGCGCGCGTACGGCGGAGCCGAGCTCGTCCTCGCCTCGTGGGTGATGGTGAACGTGAGCCGATTCCGCCGCATCCTCAGCGAAGGCGCCGCGAAGATCATCAACAGGATCCTCGGCGTCGAGGCGAAGACCGTCTCCTCCTTCTACCGCGTCTACCGGGCGTCGACGTTGCGGGCCGCCGCCGCGCGCTACGGGGATGCGTTGATCCGCGAGCCCGGCTTCGCCTGCAAGGCGGAGCTGCTCTCGAAGCTCGCCTCCATGTCCGTGCGCATCGAGGAGGTCGACGTCGGACTCGACACCTCCAAGCGCGTCGGCGACAGCAAGATGCCGGTTCTCCGCACGATCTTCCACTACTGGCGCCTGATGGCACGCCAGCGCTTGGCCCGCGACCCGATCGCGGCATGACCCGGCCGACAGTCGGGATCGTCGGGGGCGGGATCCTGGGCATGACAGCGGCTCTCCGGCTCGCCGAGGCCGGAGTGGAGGTCGCCGTCTACGAGCGGGCGCCCGACCTGGGCGGCCTCGTCGGCTCCTTCGACTTCGAGGGCCGGCCGGTCGACCGCTTCTACCACGTCAACCTCCCGACCGACGACCGCGTCCTCGGCCTGGCGGAGGAGCTGGGGCTGCGCGACAAGTTCCGCTTCCGGCCGACGAAGGTCGGCTTCTACGGCGGCGGGCGGCTCTTCTCGATGACCTCGCCCAAGGAGTTCCTGACCTTTCCGCTGCTGAAGCCGTTCGAGCGCATGCGGCTCGCGGCGTTCGTCGCCCGCTGCCAGCTGATCAAGGATCACGACGAGCTCGACCGCACGCCGCTCGTCGAGTGGCTCCGGCGTCTCTGCGGCCGGGGGGTCGTCGAGAAGCTCTGGAAGCCGCTCCTGGACTCGAAATTCGACGGCAACTACGACGACCTGCCCGCGACGTACATCTGGGCGCGCACGAAGCGCATGTCGAAGACGCGTGACAAGAGCGGGGCCGAGATCATGGGCTGGCTCGAGGGCGGCTACACGACCCTGATCGACGCGCTCGAGCGCCGGATCCGGGAGCTCGGCGGCGAGTTCCACACGGGGAAACAGGTCGATCAGATCGCCGAGGCGGGGGGCGCGGCGACCGGGCTCGTCGTCGAGGGCCGGTATCGGCCCTTCGACCTCGTTCTCTGCACGCTGGCCCCGCCGCAGGCCGCCTCGGTGCTTGCTCCGGAGCTGAAGGCGCACGCGCACGCCGACCGGTTCCGCTACCTCGGGGTCGTCTGCTTGCTCCTGCGGACGAGCAGGGAGATCAGCCCCTACTACCACCTGAACATCACCGACCGGCGCGTGCCGCTGACGACGGTGGTCGAGACGACCCACGTCGTCGACCCCGAGTACGTCGGCGGGCACCTCATGTACATCACGCGCTACGTCGAGCCCGGCCACCCCGACCAGGAGCGGCCGGTCGAGGAGCTCGAGGCGGACTACCTGGCGCAGGCGCGCGCGATCTTCCCGGAGCTCACGGACGACGTGATCCTGCACCGGAAGCTGCAGCGCGCCCGGGTCACGGAGCCCGTCCACCTGCTCGGCGGCGCGGCGAACCTGCCGGAGATGTTCCCGGCGCCGGGCCTCGCGCTCGCGTCGCTCGCGCACGTCTATCCCGAGATCTCGAGCGGGCAGGCGACGATGGGCGTCACGAACCGCGTGGTGCCGGGGATCCTCGAGCGCCTCCGCGGCGCCGGTCGCGAGGAGGTGGCGGCGTGACCGCCGCCGTCGCAGCGGTTCGCCTCCGGGCCGAGCGCCTGCGGGTCGCCGTGTCCGCCGACGCGCTCGCCGTCGCAGGGCTCGCGGTCTACTCGCTCGTGCTGCTCGCGGCGGTCTGGGGCACCTGGGGCGACCTCGACAGCGACACCGGCTACGACCTCGTCGCCGGGATCCGGATCTCCGACGGCGAGGTGCCGTACCGCGACTTCGTCTACTTCTACGGGCCGCTCGCGCCGGGGCTCTCCGCCCTCGCCGCCCTGATCGGCGGCGCGAGCTTCGGGTCGGCCGTCGCGCTCGGCCTGCTCGTGGCCGCCGCGATCGTCGGGGCGACGTACGCCCTGGCGCGCACGCTCGTGGGCCCGCTCGGCGCCTTCCTCGCGTCGGCGCTGACGGCGGCCGTCGCGCTGATCCCGAACAACTACAGCTTCGTCGTCCCGCACACGCACGCCGCCACGCTCGGGACGCTCGCTCTCCTGGCGATGCTGCTCCTGGTCGCCCGCTATGCGGCCCTCGGACGCGAGCGATGGCTCGTCGCCGCCGGCGCCTCGATCGGGCTCGTGGCCCTGACGAAGCCCGAGCCGCTCGCCGCGGCCGCGGTTGCGGCGGGCCTCTGGCTCGTGCTTCGAGCGCTTGCCGGCGCGCGCTTCCGCCGTGAGGCGGCGCTGCTTCTCGCCCCGGCACTGGCCATCCCGGCCGCGGTCTACGGCGCCTTCGCGGCGGCTGCCTCGACCCACACGCTCGTCTTCGAGAACCTCTACCCGGTCGACTTCCTGGACGCCGCCGGCAACGCGATGATCGAGAACCGCATGCCGATGACGCCGGCGAGCTTCGCCGAGGTCGGCGGGAGGCTCGCGCTGTATGCGGCGGGCTGCGCGGCCATGGTCTTCGTCGGCTCGCGGATCGCGCGGGGCGGACGGCTCGGCCGGGCGCTCACGGCCGCGTGCGTAGCCGGTGGGCTCCTCTTCGTGGCCGTTGCGCTCCTGAAGCCGGACGGGCTGCGGGACGGCATGTACTACCTCTACGGCTGGATCCCGGTCGGCGCCGTGGTCGCGCTGGCGCTGCTCTTCCGCCGCTACCGCCGGCGCACGGGCGAATGGTCCGCCCGCGCCCAGGTGGAGCTGACGACCTGCGCCGTGCTCGCCGTCCTGGCGCTGACGACGTACGCCTCGTTCGTCGTCCACGGCTGGCGCCCGCAGATGGCCGTCTACTACGTCCCCTTCGCCGCGGTGCTCCTGGCGAGGCTTCACCTCGTGGAGCTGGCGCGAAGCCGGCCGGCCTACGTTCTCGGCGTCCTCTGGGTCGCATTTCTCGCGGCCTCGGCGGCCGGCCTCACCCTGAAGGACGCGCGGGCCGAGTCCGCGACCGTCCACGGGCCCGGCGGCTCGCTGGCGGAGACGCCGGGCGAGGCGAAGGCGTACCAGCAGGCGCTCGACGTGATCGGCGCCCGGACGGCGCCCGGCGAGCCGATCCTCGTCACGCCGCTGCTGACCGGCCTCTACCCGCTCTCGGACCGGCCGAGCGCGCTGCGGGAGCTCTCGCTCCTGCCGGGCGCGCTGCCCACCCGGACGGACGAGCGTGCCGCGATCGCGCGGCTGGAGGACGCAGGCGTGCGGCTGGCGATCACCGACAACCGTGAGTGGCGTGGCTACGGCCACACCTCGTTCGGCGACTCGTTCGACCGCGAGCTCGCACGCTGGATCGAGGGCAATTTCAACCATGCGGCGACGATCCGAGTGCCCGGCGACGACGGCCGGAAGCTCGACGTCTGGCTGAAGAGGAGGGTTCCGTGAAGAGGGTTGGAGTAACCGGAGCTGCGGGCTTCATCGGCTCGCACCTCTGCGAGCGGCTGCTCGCCGAGGACGTCGAGGTCGTCGGCATCGACGATCTCTCCTACGGATCGATCGCGAACGTCGCGCCGTTCCTCGACCACCCGGGCTTCCGGTTCGAGGTCCTGGACTGCACGAACCGGCGCGAGCTGCGGGCGGCGTTCGAGGGCTGCGACGCGATCGCGCACCTCGCGGCGAAGAAGATCCCGCGTTTCGGCGGGGTGCTCTCGACGCTCGAGATCAACGTCGGCGGCGTCAACTCCGCTGCGGCGGTCGCGATGGCGCTCGACGCGGACCTGGTCTTCACCTCCACCTCGGACGTGTACGGCGACGGCACGCCGCCCTACCGCGAAGAGGGCGAGATCGTGCTCGGCCCGCCCACGTCGAAGCGCTGGTCGTACGCGGTCTCGAAGCTCTACGAC
>DASTWB010000259.1:0-8601 GCA_035758725.1 Gaiellaceae bacterium | reverse complement strand
TCAGCCGGCGGGAGCCTGCTGCTGCGCCGCCGCGGCGGGGACGTCGGACCGCCTGAGGACGCCGACGGCCACTCCGAAGGCGGCGAGCGCGAAGACGGCGGCGACGGCGAAGCCCCAGCGGTAGCCGCCGGTGATGTCCTCGAGCGTCACCGGGCCGCCGTCTGCGAGCGACTCGGCGCGCGAGTTCGAGACGGTCGAGATCAGGGCCACCCCGACGGCGCCGCCCAGCTGCTGCGACGTGTTCAGGAGCCCCGATGCCACTCCGGCGATCCGGTCCGGGATGCCCGAGAGGGCGGCCAGCGACATCGGGATGAAGATGCAGGCCAGCCCGAAGCCGCTCAGGACGAACGGGACGAACAGGTTCGTCCAGTACGTGCCGTCGAACGGCAGCTGCGTGTACCAGATGTAGGCGAACGAGAGCAGCGCCGTGCCGACGACCATGACGGGCTTCACGCCGGCGCGGGTCGCGACCGCCTGGGCCACGGCGGCGCCGGGAATCGTCATGCCGGCGGTCGCGAGGAACGCGAACCCGGCCTCGAGCGGCGAGTACCCAAGCACGCCCTGCATGTAGAGCGTCAGGAGGAAGAACCCCCCGAAGATCGTCGCGCCGAGCAGCGCCCCGACCGTGTTCGCCACGAAGACCGCTCGGATGCGGAAGAGGCCGAGCGGGACGAGCGGCGCCTCGACCCTCGCCTCCCACCAGAAGAAGGCGGCGACGAGCGCGACGGCGAGCGCGGTGAGCCCGATCGTCTGCGCAGAGCCCCAGCCGGCATCGGGGGCCTCGGACATCGCGTAGACGAAGAGCACGAGCCCGGACGTGACGAGCAACGCTCCCAGCGCGTCGACGCGCCGGTCCGTGTCGGCACTCCGGCTCTCCGAGATCAGCGTCGGCGTCAGCGCGAAGATCGCGATCCCGACCGGGACGTTGACGAAGAAGATCCACGACCAGCCGAGGTACTCGACGAGCACACCGCCGAGCAGCACGCCGGCGGCCGCGCCGCTGCCCGCGACCCCGCCCCAGATCCCGAAGGCCTTGTTCCGCTCGGCCAGGTCGTGCTGGAAGGCGGCGCTGATGATCGAGAGCGTCGCCGGGGAGACGATCGCGCCGCCGAGGCCCTGCATCGCCCGGAAGATGATGAGCGCGGTGCCGCTGTCGGAGAGCCCGCAGGAGAGCGAGCCGATCGTGAAGAGGGCCATCCCGAACATGAAGACCCGACGCCGGCCGAGCAGGTCGGCCGCGCGGCCGCCCAGGAGGAGGAACCCGCCGAACGCCAGCGAGTAGGCGGTCACGATCCACTGCAGCGTGTTGCGCGAGAGCCCGAGGTCCTGCTGGATGGACGGCAGCGCGACGTTCACGATCGCGACGTCCAGGATCACCATGAAGAACGCGACGCAGACGAGCGCCAGCGCCCTCCAGCGCCGCGGATCGGGTGTTGCGGCGGCTTCCACGCGGCGCGAACGCTACCGATCCGGGTGACCCCGGTCCACCGCGCTCCCCCTGAAGGGGGTTTCACGCCTTTCGGCCCGGCCTCACCGTGCCGAAAAGGAGGTTGAAATGCTGCGGATTCAGGCTGCGGCCCTCGCGGGCGTAGCGCTCTGTGCGTTCGCAAGCCCCGCGGTCGCCGACGCGGCCGGGACGGCGAAGGCTGCGCGCATGACGGTGACGATGACCGAGCGGGCGTGCACGGTGGCGCGGACCGCGCGCCCGGGACGCACGATCTTCCGCATCTCCAACCGCGGCAGCCGCCCGAGGACGTTCGCAATCGCCGGCCGCCGGACGCGGTTCGTGCTGCGGCGCAGGACGGCGACCCTCGCCGTCCGGCTCGTCCGCGGCCGCGCCTACCGCTATGCGTGCGCGGCCCGCGGCCGGCCGCGCAGCGTCAGGCGGGGCACGCTTCGCGTCACCGGCGCCGCACAGGCCCCTCGGCCCGGCAACCCGCCTCCGCCTCCGGCTCCACCGCCCGCGCCGGTGCTCCCTCCGCCGCCGCCCGGCCCGCCGCCGCCACCGCCGCCGGCACACCTCGTCGGGGTCCGGACGGTCGGCGCGGCCGGCGAGCTCTATCGCCCCGCCACCGGTACGACCTTCGTCGCCCGGGGCGCCAACTACGAGCGCCTCGATCCGGGCGGCGACACGGTGACCTTCGACGTCGGCGTCTACGACGCGGCGTCGGCGGACGCGGCGCTCGCGGACATGGCGGCAGGCGGCTACAACACCGTCCGCGTCTTCCTCCACGGGGCCTGCACGACCGGCTGCCTCGGCGACCCGGCGGCCGCCGACGACCTCTCGAGCGCGTACGTCGCGAACGTCACCGACTTCCTCGGCAAGGCGCGGGCGCGCGGGATCCAGGTCGTCCTCGTCGCCGAAGGCGTCCCTGCGGGGACGAGCTACGCCGATCAGGTCGCCTCGGGCACGACTGCGGAGTTCGCCGGCGAGAACGTCGGCTACCTCACCGCCGGCGGGGTCGAAGCGAACGCGTCCTTCTGGGCGGCGCTCGTCGCGCGCCTGACCGCCCAGCCGGCGCTCCGGGAGACGATCCTCTCGTACGAGCTGCGACGCGAGGCGTATTTCAGGTCCGACCAGGCACCGCTCTCACTCTCCTCCGGGACGGTGACGCCGGCGAACGGCCGAACCTACGACCTCGCGATCGCCGCCGACCGGCAGGCCCTGATGGACGAGAGCCTTGTCCACTGGGCCGACACCGTGCGGGCTGCGATCCGAGCGGTCGACCCGACGGCCCTCGTCTCGCTGGGATTCTTGTGGCCGCAGGCTCCGAACGCCGCCCGCATCGGCGATCCGCGGGTGAGCCGGATGCGCGCCGTCCTCGACGACTCCCAGCTCGACTTCGTGAGCCCACGGGTGCCCCCCGGCCTCGAGCTGACGCTGCCGCAGTACGTCACGAACTACGAGCTGCCCGCAACCACGGCCAAGCCCGTGCTGATGGCCGAGCTGGGGGCTCCCACCGCCTCGATTGCGACGGTCGCGGCCGCGGCCGAGGCGTTGCAGAGCTGGCAGGCCGACTCGTGCCCGGCCGGCTTCGACGGCTGGCTCCTGTGGACCTGGGACACGGTCGGCGAGCGGACGGGAGAGCCGGCGATGTGGAACGGCCAGGACGGAGGCGGTCTCCTCGAGCGGGCGCTCGCGCCGAACCTCCGCCCGGATCCCTGCGCGCCGACGAACCTGGCGCTCGGCAAGCCGGTCTCCGCCTCGACCGCCGCGCCCGAGGGGCCTGCGGCGAACGCCGTCGACGGTCTCGTCGCCACGCTCTGGAACTCGACGGGACCGCCGAGCGGGTGGATCGAGGTCGATCTCGGTGCGCCGTCCGACATCTCGCTGCTCCGGCTCGTCGTCGCGCAGACGCCGGCCGGGCGGGCGGTGCACAAGATCTACGGGCGCGCGACGGCCGGCGGCGCCCCCGGGACGGAGCTGTACGAGCTCGACGCGTCGACGACGGACGGCCAGGTCGTCGAGATCTCGCCGGTGCCCGCCTGGTCCGGCGTGCGGTACCTCCGGGTCTTCACCGTCTGGGGGCCTTCGTGGCCCGCCTGGCGCGAGATCCAGGTCTTCAAGTCGCAGTAGGGAGTTCTCCCTGTGCCGCGTACACTTTTCAGTCGCGGTCAGCCCTCGCTCCCAGGAGGTTTCGTCGTGAGAACCGGTCTCTTCACAACGCTTGTCGCGCTGGCCGTGGCCGGCGTCCTCGCAGCTCCGTCCTCGGCCGCGACGCCGAGCAACCGCAAGCTCGCCGGGCAGGTCAAGGTCCTGCAGCGGCAGGTCAAGATCCTGCAGGGACAGGTCCGGACGCTTCGCCGGCAGATGCGCGAGGTGCAGATCGTGTCCTCGCTCGGGGTCACCTTCAGCGTCTGCGCCGCGGCCGCCACGGCGGACGCGTTCCAGGGCACCTGGGAGACGATCGACCGGAATGCCGCGGCGGACTCGCCGCCGACTCCCGATCAGTATCCGCCCCAGACGGCGATCGGGGATCCGCTGAACTCGTGCCAGCTGCTCGAGGTCCAGCGACAGCCGAACGTGGTTCCGCCGACGACGAACGTCTTCGCGGCGCTGCTCAACATCTTCCGGTAGGGCGGCCCGGGGCGCGCCGGGGACGGTCTGGAAGCGCTCTACGATGATGTCGGTGGCAAGACGAGGGGTCGACAAGCTCCGGGGCGTGGCGCGGCGTGTGCGGCCGGCCGAGAACCGCGCCCAACCCGGACGCGATGCGTCGGCGACGCGCCTGCTGCGCCTGGAGGCGATCACCGAGACCGCGCTCTCGCATCTCGACCTGCAGGACCTGCTGGACGAGCTCCTGGACCGGATCCGCGATCTCCTGGATGCCGACACGGCGGTGATGCTGCTCGTCGAGGGGGACGTGCTCATCCCGCGCGCGACCAAGGGCCTCGAGGAGGAGCTGGAGGCGGATGTCCGGATCCCGATCGGCAAGGGCTTCGCCGGCCGCGTCGCCGCGGGGCGATCGACGGTCGTGATCGACGAGGTCGAGCGCGCCGAGATCGTCAATCCGATCCTCCGCGAGGTCGGTATCCGGTCGCTCATCGGCGTGCCGCTCCTGCACCTCGGCCAGCTGATCGGCGTCGTCCACGCCGGTTCCTACAAGCCGGGCTTCTTCAGCCTCGACGACGGGCTGCTCCTGCAGCTCGCCGCCGACCGGGTGGCGCTCGCGATCACGCAGTCGCGCCTCTACGAGGCGGAGCGCGAGGCCCGCCGAGAGGCGGAGACGGCGCACGAGCAGGTGTCGTTCCTCGCGCGGGCCAGCGAGCTCCTCGGGTCGTCGCTCGAGGTCGATTCCACGCTCGAGCAGCTCGCCCATCTGGCCGTCCCGGCGCTCGCCGACGAGGTGCTGATCGACAGGGTGACTCCCGAGGGAGACCTCCAGCGCCTCGCGTCGTCCCACGGCGACTCCCGGATCCTGGAGAGGATCCGGGAGCTCGAGCGGCGATACCCGGCGGACCCGGGGTCGCCCTACGGCGCCCGCGCCGTCGTCCGGACGGGCGAGCCGCAGCTCGTGCCGGAGATCACCGAGGAGATGGTCGATGCGCTCGCGCGCGACGAGGAGCACGGCCGGCTCATCCGCGAGCTCGGGCTCCGTTCCTTCATGAGCGTGCCGCTGGCCGCCCGCGGCCACCTCCTGGGCGCGATGACGTTCATCGCCTCGACGCCGGGCCGGCGCTTCGGCCCGGAGAACCTCGTCTTCGCCCAGGAGCTCGCGCGTCGTGCGGCGGTGGCGATCGAGAACGCGCAGCTCCACGCGGAGACGGAGGCGCGGGCCCAGGCAGCGCTCGCCCTCGACCACGTCGGCGAAGGCGTCTTCCTCCTCGACCGCGCGGGCGGCGTGCGCCTGTGGAATCCCGCCGCGGAGGGGATCACCGGGATCGCCGCCGACGAGATCGTCGGCCGGCCGGCGGTGGAGACGATCCCAGGCTGGGCGGCCATCGACGACCGGGTCCCGGTCGCCGCCTCGGGGGGCCCGGCCGGACCGCGGCCGGAGACGCTTCCGCTCGACGTCGGCGGCCGCGAGCTGTGGGTGCTCATCTCCGGGGTGAGCTTCCCGGAGGGGACGGTGTACGCCTTCCGCGACATGACGGAGGAACGCGGCCTCCGGGAGCTCCAGACCGAGTTCGTGGCCACGATCTCCCACGAGCTGCGTACGCCGCTCGCCGCCGTCTACGGCGCCGCGATGACCCTCCAGCAGCGAGGGGAAGAGCTCGGGGCCGACACACGAGCGCGCCTGCTGGGCGTCGTCTACGACGAGGCCAGCCGGCTCAGCCGGATCATCGACGACGTGCTGTGGGCGAGCCGGCTCGAGACGGGCCGGCTCGAGTTCGCGATCGAGGAATGCCGTCCGCACGCGATCGGCGAGTCGGTCGTCAAGGCGGCCGGCGTCCATCTGCCCTCGGCGCTCACGCTGGAGCTCGAGGCGGACGAGGACCTGCCGCCGATCGCCACGGATCCCGACAAGGTCCGGCAGGTGCTCGCGAACGTGCTGGACAACGCCGTCAAGTACTCGCCGGACGGCGGCACGATCCGGCTGACCATCCGCCCGAACGGCGGCTTCGTCCGGTTCGCCGTGAGCGACGAGGGACTCGGCATCCCGGCGAGCGAGCACCCGCGGATCTTCGAGAAGTTCTACCGCGTGGACCCGAACCAGCGGCGCGGCGTCGGCGGCACCGGTCTCGGGCTGTACATCTCGAGGGAGCTCGTCCGCCGGATGAGCGGCCGGATGTGGGTCGAGTCGATCGAGGGCAGAGGGTCGACCTTCTACGTCGAGCTGCCGCTCTCCGAGACCGGCGCGGCGGCCGAGGTGCTCGCCCACATCCGCTCGCAGGTCTAGATGTGCCGGCGCGGGACGACGCCGAGCTCCTCCACGAGCGTGAAGAAGGCCTTGGCGTAGGGCGACTCGCGGGTCCGCTGCCGGACCGCGTTCCAGTCGATTCGCTCCCGCAGGGAGCGCGCGAACTCGAGCGGCCGCTCGTAGTCGAGCTCGTGCTCGTCGAGCGCCAGGAGCTTCGTGACCATGATGTCCTCGAGCGCCATGACCTTCATCGGCACGGCGTTGACCTCCAGGTCGGTGGCCCGCTGGAACAGCGTCTCGTCGACGTCCTCGCCGACCGGCCGGAAGATGACGTCGACGAGCACGTCGCCGTCCCACGCCTTGTAGAGCCAGCCCTCCGGCGGGCGCTCTGTGCGCATCCCGGCTCGGGCGAGCGCGTCGAGCGCCCGCTCTGCGTCGCCGGGGCGGACCATGATGTCGAGGTCATGGCCGGTCCCCGGGCCGCCGTAGGCCCAGGCGGCGAGGCCTCCGCCGAGCAGGAAGGGCACGTCCGCCTCGCGCAGCGCGCCGGCCACGCGCTTCACGCTCTCCTTGATGTCCCCGAACGGCTGTTCCTCCGTCACCGGTGAATCGTTACCCGGGAGGCGGATCGGGGAATCACCGGCCCATGTCCGTTCGCGTCGCAGCGGCCGGCGACATCCACTGCTCGGAGGAGGAACGCTCGAGGCTCGAGACGGCGTTCATGGACGCCGAGCGCGAGAGCGACCTGATCCTGCTCGCCGGCGACCTGACCACGTACGGCGAGCCCGAGCAGGCGGAGGTCCTCGCGGACGTCACACGAGGAATCGGCGTTCCGGTCTACGCCGTGCTGGGAAACCACGACTGGCACGCCGACCGCCACGAGGAGCTGGTCTCGGCGCTGCGCGGCGGCGGCATCCACGTGCTCGAGCGGGCCGCCGAGGTCGTCACCGTGAACGGCGTCGAGGTCGGCATCGTGGGGACGAAGGGGTTCGTCGGCGGCTTCACCGGCTCGCTCCTTCCGGACTTCGGGGAGCCCCTGCTCCGGCGCGTGTACGCGGAGACGAGTGCGGAGGTCTCGGCACTCGACCGCGGGTTGAGGCGGGTCTGCGACTGCGCCGTCCGGATCGTCCTCCTGCACTACGCTCCGACGAAGACGACGATCGAGGGCGAGCCGGAGACGATCTGGACGTACCTCGGCAGCGAGCGGCTGGCCGAGCCGATCGCCGAGCACAGGCCGGACCTCGTCCTCCACGGCCACGGCCACGGCGGCACCTTCGCCGGCCGGATCGACGACATCCCCGTCTTCAACGTCGGTGTCCCGGTGATCGGCCGCGACTTCTGGATCTTCGAATTCGACGACGACGGCACGCTCGTCAACGACCCCAAAGGCGCAACCGCCGCGGAACGGGCTTAGCCCGTTCCGCCGAGACGGCGTGTCGAGAAGGAAGCCTCCGTGCGCTCAGGGGCCGCACGGCGCGAAAGCGCCGTCCGGCTTCAAAGGCTCGCTGAAAGTCGTGAGACTTTCGGCGAAAAGGAGTCGGCTACGAGCCGACGACTTGTACGAGCCAGCGCCGGTCGCGCTCGCGGTCGAGCTCGAGGAAGAGGACGCGCTGCCAGGTGCCGAGACAGAGCTCGCCGTCCCGCACGGGGATCGACTCGCCGGCGCTCCCGAGCAGCATCGACATGCAGTGCGCGTGTCCGTTGCCGCGCTCCATGTCCTCCTCGCAGATGTTCTCGGTGCGGCGGTCCCAGTCGTCGTGCGCGTAGTAGCGCTCCAGCGGCACGAGCCGGCGGAGCATGCCCGCAAGGTCCTCGAGGAAGCCGCTCTCGAACTCGTTGACCCGCACGCAGCAGGTCGTGTGGGGGGAGTAGACGCAGGCGATCCCGTCGCGGACGCCGCTCTCGCGAACCGCCTCGGCCACCTCGTCCGTGATGTCCCGAACAGCCAGGCCGCCCTCGGTGCGCAGCTGCCGTTCCCCCTGGAACACCTTCATCGGCGGCCATCCTATCCACGCTCGGGGGGCGCGGTTACCCTGTCCCGCGAGGGCCCGTAGCTCAGCTGGTTAGAGCAGCCGACTCATAATCGGTTGGTCCCTGGTTCGAGTCCAGGCGGGCCCATACCGATCGGCTTGGCTAGGCCGGGACCGCATGGCTACGCGCGACGGGCGTGCCGGCGGTGCCGGGACTGCGCGTGCGGTGCCTACCTCGGTGCCTACCTCGCCGCGGGAACCCCGCGCGGCCGGCTCACCGCTCGCCGCACCGCTCGGAAGGGCGCCGAGCGAGCGGTCCCTGGGGAGGG
>DASTWB010000218.1:0-4823 GCA_035758725.1 Gaiellaceae bacterium | reverse complement strand
CCGGCACACGCCGTCGGGGACCGCCGTCTGCAAGCTGCGGATCGCCGTCAACACGCGCCAGAAGGACGCGTCGACGGGCGAGTGGGGCGACAAGCCGAACTACTTCGACGTCACCGTCTGGGGCAACCAGGGCGAGAGCTGCGCGCAGTTCCTCTCCAAGGGTCGCCCGGTCGCCGTCGACGGGCGCCTCGACTGGCGCGAGTGGGAGGCCCAGGACGGCACGAAGCGCCAGGCCGTCGAGATCATCGCCGACACGGTGCAGTTCCTCGGCAGCCGCGGCGAGGGCGAGGGCGGCCAGCGCGAGTTCGTACCCGCCGGAGCGGCCACGGAGAGCGGCGCCGACTTCACGTCGTCCGGAGACGACGACATTCCCTTCTAGGAGATCCGAATGCCGAAAGCCAGACGCGAGCAGCGCACCTCCAGACGCGGGCCGGCGACCGGGCCGATCAAGCGGCGGTCCTGCCAGTTCTGCCGGGACAAGGTCGAAGAGGTCGATTACAAGAACACGAACGTGCTGCGGAGGCACGTCTCCGAGAAGGGGAAGATCCGCTCGCGCCGCATCACCGGCACCTGCCGGCGCCACCAGCGCCAGGTCGCGGTCGCCGTCAAGCGCGCGCGTGAGATGGCGCTCCTGCCGTACGCGACCACGTAGGCGATGCAGGTCATCCTCCTGAAGGACGTGGACAAGGTCGGCCTGCGCGGCGACGTGGTCGACGTGGCGCGCGGGTTCGCGCGGAACTACCTCCTCCCGCGCCGGCTCGCCGAGGCGGCCTCACCGGGCCGGCTGGAGGAGCTCCGTCGCCATGACGAGCTCCGCGCACGCCAGGAGGCCCGCACGCACGACGAGGCCCGCGACATCGCCGCCCGCGTCGAGGGGACGGTGATCCGCTTCGACGTGAAGGCGGGCCCGACCGGCTCGCTCTTCGGCTCGGTGACGGCGACGGACGTGGCCGACCGGCTCTGGGCCGACCACAAGATCCGCGTGGATCGCCGGAAGATCGAGCTCGACCCGCTCAAGCGAGTCGGCCGCTTCGAGGTCCCGGTCGAGGTCTTCACGGACGTGTCGGCCAACGTCCGGCTCGAGGTGGTGCCGGAGGGCGGCGACATCGAGCAGATGGAGGCGCTGCAGGCCGCCGCGGAGGCCGAGGAGGCCGCCGCGGCCGCGGAGGCCGAGGCAGCTTCGGAAGCCGCCGCTGCGGCCGAGGCCGAGGCGATCGAGATCGTCGAGGCGGCCGAGGTCGCAGAGGCCGAGGAGGCGGAGACCGAGGAGGAGGCGTCGTCCGACGAGCCTCAGGAGCAGCAGGAGGAGGCGCCGGAGGCTGTGCCCGCCGCTGCAGCAGAAACCGAGCCCGAGCAGTAACGAATCGGTCACGACTCGTCCACAGGCTTTTCCAGAGCCTGGGGGTCCAGTCGCGAAAAAGGCGCTCGCAGCGCGACTTTCGTCGGCCCCGTCGGGGGTCCGTCGTGGGGACAACGTCCGAGCCGCCGTGGACAATGCAGGGGAACATGTGTTCTTTCTCCTGCAAATCGGGCGTTTGTCGCCCTAGTAGTAATGGACAACGGGCTTGAGTGCGCCCGCGGGCACGGGTTGAATCCGGGCATGGTCGCCCACGTCGCCCAGCCGTCGCAGACGGCCCCGGTCCCACCCCAGAATCTCGATGCCGAGGAGTCGGTGCTCGGCGCGATGATGCTCTCCCCCGGGGCGATCGGGGCCGTCAGCGAGATCCTCGACGCCGGCGACTTCTACCGGGAGAGCCACGCCAAGGTCTACCGAGCCGCGCTTGCCCTGTACGCGCGCGGCGAGCCCGTCGACGCGATCACCCTCGTCGACGCGCTGGAGGAGCGCGGCGAGCTCGAGGACGCGGGCGGTCGCGTCCGGATCCACGAGCTCGCGGCGCTCGTGCCCGCCACCGCGAACGCCGCGCACTACGCACGGATCGTCCGCGAGATGGCGACGCTGCGGGGGCTGATCCGGTCGGGCCAGGAGATCGCACGCCTCGGCTGGGAGCGGCCGGGCGACGCGCAGGACCTCGTCGACCGGGCCGAGCAGGTGATCTTCGAGCTCTCACAGGCGCGCGTCACCGGCGAGTTCGCGCACATCGAGGGACTGCTGAAGGACAGCTTCGAGCGGATCACCGCGCTGTACGAGGCGGGCGAGGAGATCACCGGCGTCCCGTCGGGCTTCCGCGACATCGACCGGCTGACCTCCGGCTTCCAGCCCGGCAACCTCGTCATCCTCGCGGCGCGCCCGAGCATGGGAAAGTCGGGCTTCGCCCTCTGCACGGCGGCGAACATCGCGGTGCGCCGGGCCGTGCCGGTCGCGCTCTTCACGCTCGAGATGTCGAAGTCCGAGGTGACGCAGCGGCTGATGTGCAGCGAGGCGAAGGTCGAGTCGCAGCGGCTGCGGAACGGGAAGCTCGCGGCGGACGACTGGCCGCGCCTGACCGCGGCGTGCGACAAGCTCGCCAAGGCCCCGATCTACGTCGACGACACCGGCTCGATCACGATGATGGAGATCCGCTCGAAGGCGCGGCGCCTGAAGTCGAAGGAGCCGAACCTGGGGCTGATCGTCGTCGACTACATCCAGCTGATGACCTCGGGCTCGACGGTCGAGAACCGGGTTCAGGAGGTCTCGCAGATCTCGCGGAACCTCAAGGTGCTGGCGCGCGACCTCGACGTCCCCGTGCTCGCGCTCTCGCAGCTCTCGCGGGCCGTCGAGCAGCGGCACGACAAGCGCCCGATCCTCTCCGACCTGCGGGAGTCGGGGTCGATCGAGCAGGACGCCGACCTCGTCTTCTTCATCTACCGCGACGAGTACTACAACGACGAGACCGACCAGCAGGGGATCGCGGAGATCCATCTCGCGAAGCACCGCAACGGCCCGACCGGGACCGAGAAGGTGGCGTTCCTGAGCCGGTACGCGAAGTTCGCCGACCTGGCGGCCGGGTAGTGCCGGTCTCGGGCCCGATCTTCGCGTCGCCGCCCGAGCTCATCGCTCCGGCCGGGTACAGCCACGTGGTCACGATCCCGCCCGGCCAGCTCGCCTGGACCGCGGGCCAGGTGGGGATGACGCGCGACCGCACGCTTGCCGACGGCTGGGAGGCGCAGACACGGCTCGCGTTCGAGAACACCGGCCGGGCGCTGCGCGCGGCCGGCGCCGCGTGGCCGAACGTGGTCAAGCTCACGCTCTATGTCGTCGACATCTCCGAGCTGGCGACCGTCCGTCGCGTGCGCGACGAGTTCATCAACATGGCGTCGCCTCCGACCAGTTCCCTCGTCGAGGTGAGCGCGCTGTTCCATCCGGACGTGCTGCTCGAAGTCGAAGCCGTGGCCTTCCTGCCCGATCTGACGTAGGCCACGTGGCCGCGCGCGACGAGTAGCCGACCGATCGGGCAGACTCGGAGCCGTGCCAGCGACCGTCATCGTCGGCGCGCAGTGGGGTGACGAAGGCAAGGGCAAGATCGTCGACCTGCTGGCGCAGCACTCGGACGTCGTCTGCCGCTACCAGGGCGGGCCGAACGCCGGGCACACGATCGTCGCCGACTGGCAGACCTACAAGTTCCGCCACATGCCGTCGGGGATCCTCTGGGGCAAGGAATGCGTCCTCGGCGCCGGGTGCGTCGTCGACCCGAAGGTGCTCATCGAGGAGCTCGACGACCTCGAGGCGCGCGGGCTCTCGACCGAGGGGGTGCGCCTCTCGGGCAACGCGCACCTGATCATGCCCTGGCACGTCGCCCTCGACCAGGCGAGCGAGCGGCGGCTCGGCACGCTGCAGATCGGGACGACGCGGCGTGGGATCGGGCCCGCGTACGGCGACAAGGCGGCGCGGCTGGGGATCCGCGTCCAGGACCTCCTCGACTCGAAGATCCTGCGCCAGAAGATCGAGGTCGCGCTCGCGGAGAAGAACCTCTGGCTCGAGCGCGTCTACGGCGCTGCGCCGATCGACCTCGAGGACGTGTCTTCACGCTCGGAGGGCTACGCCCAGCGGCTTCGACCGTACATCGCGGACACATCCCTCCTCGTCGACCGCGCGCTGCGCGACGGGCGGTTCGTGCTCTTCGAGGGGGCGCAGGGCACGCTGCTCGATCTCGACCACGGCACGTACCCGTTCGTCACCTCGTCGAACCCGGTCGCCGGGGCGGCGGCGACGAGCATCGGGATCGGCCCGAACCGGATCGACGCCGTGCTCGGCGTCGCGAAGGCGTACCTCACCCGCGTCGGCGAAGGACCGTTTCCCACGGAGATCCAGGGGCCCGACCAGGAGCGCGTCCGCGAGCTCGGCGGCGAGTACGGGACGGTCACCGGGCGGGAGCGGCGGTGCGGCTGGCTCGACCTCGTCGGCCTCCGCTACGCCGCCCGCGTCAACGGCTTCACCTCCCTGGCGCTGACGAAGCTGGACGTGCTCTCGGCCCTCTCCGAGCTGCCGGTCTGCGTCCGTTACCGGCTCCGGGACGGCACCGAGACCGAGGACTTTCCCGCGCACCAGAGCGACTTCCATCACGCCGAGCCTGTCTACGAGGTGCTCCAGGGCTGGGAGGAGCCGCTCGACGGGATGGACGACGTGTCGCGCCTCCCGGCGGCCGCCCGCGACTACGTGGCGTTCGTCGAGCGCGAGGTCGGCGTCGAGGTCTCCCTGATCGGTACGGGCGCCGCGCGCGAGCACGTCCTGGCCCAGCGCGGGCTCGAGGCGATCGCCCGCCCATAGGCTTCGCCGAAGGCGAAACGGGCAAAGCCCGTTCCGCGGCTGGTCACTTACGGGGCGGCGCGGTCCGAGGTCAGGAATTCGTACAGCGACCGGTAGCCGCCGATGACCGACGCGATGT
>DASTWB010000117.1:0-5658 GCA_035758725.1 Gaiellaceae bacterium | reverse complement strand
GGTGAAGCGGATCGGGCTGCTCGCAGCCGTCTTCAGTCTCGTCGGGACGTCGATGGCCCTGGCCTCCGGCGGGAGCCACGACTACGGCTGGCAGCTGACGCCGACCGGCTCGGCGGCGCGGTTCCGCGGTCTCTCGGCGGTCAGCGAGCGAACCGCCTGGGTGAGCGGCAGCCTCGGCACCGTCCTCCGGACGACCGACAAGGGCGCGACCTGGCAGTCGGTCGGGCCGCCCGGGACGGCAAGCCTCCAGTTCCGCGACATCGAGGCCTTCGACGCCGACACGGCCGTGATCCTCTCCATCGGTACGGGCACCGACTCCCGCATCTACCGCACGGCGGACGGCGGGCAGACCTGGACGCTCGTCTTCCAGAACACCGATCCGGCCGCGTTCTACGACTGCATGGCCTGGTTCGACAAGCACCGCGGCCTCGCCCTGTCGGATCCCGTCAACGGGTTCTTCCGGATCCTGGGCACGAACGACGGGGGCCGGAGCTGGAACGTCGTCGACGCCGACATGCCGCCTGCGCTTCCGGCCGAGTTCGCGTTCGCCGCGAGCGGGCAGTGCATCACGACGGCCGGCGGTCGCGACGCCTGGTTCGCCACCGGCGGCGACGCGGTCGCGCGCGTCTTCCACTCGAGCGACCGCGGCCTCAGCTGGACGGTCGCGAACACGCCCGTGCGGAGCCTCCCGAGCGGCGGCATCTTCGCGCTCGCCTTCCGCGACCCGCGCCACGGGATCGCCGCGGGCGGGGACTTCCTGGCGCCGACCGCCTCCCCCGACGCCCTCGCGCTGACGGACGACGGCGGCTCGACCTGGCAGCTGAACCCGAACGCGCCGGACGAGTACCGGTCGGGGGCGCACTGGGTGACCGGTACCGACGCGATCATCGTCGGGCCGAGCGGCAGCGACGCGACGTTCGACCAGGGCCGCACGTGGCTCGGCTTCGACGACGGCAGCTTCGACACCGTCGACTGCGCCGGCGGCCACGCCTGCTGGGCGGCGGGCGAGCAGGGCCGCGTCGCCTATCTGACCCGCGACTAGCTCCGGCGCTTCAGGTCCTGCGTGGCCGGGCCCTCGATCACCCGGCCGTCGGCCGCGTACCGCGAGCCGTGGCACGGGCAGTCCCAGCTCCGCTCGGCGGGGTTCCAGTCCACAAGGCACCAGAGGTGGCGGCAGAGGGGCGAGAGCTCGTGGACCGTGCCGTCGTCGTCGCGATAGACGGCGGTCTTGCGGAGGCGTCCGACGATCGCGCCCTCGCCGGGCCCGACCTCGTCGACCGACCTCGCGCCGCCTCCGCGGACCCGGTCCCCGAAGAAGCGGAGCCCCGCGCCCGCGTTCTCCTTGACGAGCTTCCCGAGCGCCGACCTGGGCGGCCGCCGGTGCGCGTCGAAGAGCTCGGCCCAGGGATTGGTGCGGCCGAGGATCGCATCGGCGATGATCATCGCCGCCGCCGTCCCGTTCGTCATGCCCCACTTGTTGAAGGCGGTCGCGGTGTAGGCGTGGTCGGATCCGCGCCAGACCCGGCCGACGTACGGGACCTGGTCGGGGGGCATGTAGTCCTGCGTCGACCACCGGTGGGAGACCTCTCCGGCGCTCGGCCAGTGCCGGCGGAGGAACTCCTCCAGCTGGTCGTACCGGGCCGGCGTGTCGTCCTCCTCGCCTGTCCGATGGCCGTTGCCGCCGACGCTGAGATAGAGGCGGGCGCCGTCGCGCATCGTGCGGACGGATCGCGTGGGCGTGCCGGCGTTGATGAACATCCCCTCGGGCGCGTCGACCTGCTCGATCGGCGCGCACAGCGCGTAGCTCCGGTGCGGGTAGGCCTTGGCGAAGAACAGGCCGCGGTCGAGGATCGGGAGGTGCGTCGCGACCACGACGTCGCTGGCGCGCACGACGCCCCGGCCGGCGACGACCTCGCACGGCTCCCCGTGCTTGACGGTCTGGACGCGGGTGTCCTCGAAGACGTGGCTCCCGTCGCCGGCGACGCCGGCCGCGAGCGCGAGGAGGTACTTCCGCGGATGGAACTGCGCCTGATTGTCGAGCCGGACCGCTGCGGTGACGGGATACGGGAGCGGCGTCTCGCGGACGAGCGTCGCGGGCAGCCCGGCCGCGTGCTCGACCTCGACCTCCTCCTTCACCCGGGCGGCCTGCTCCTCGTCCTCCGCGTAGACGTAGTTCGGCCGCCGCTCGAAGTCGCAGTCGATCCCGTCCTCGTCGACGAGCTCGGCGATCCGCTCGAGCGCCGCCTGGTTCGCCTCGGCGTACGTGCGGGCCCCGTCCTCGCCGAAGGCCCTGCGGATCTTCGTGTAGCCCAGCCCGTGGCCCGAGGTCACCTTGGCGGTCGTGTAGCCGGTCGCCCCGTGGACGATCCGCCTCGACTCCAGGAGGGCGACCGTCTTGCCCGCGCGCTTGAGGAGCGCCGCCGCGGTGATCCCCGTGATCCCGGCCCCGACGACGGCCACGTCGACGGCGACCTCGTCGGTCAGGGCCGGGTAGTCGGTCTCCGGCGTCGTGCCGATCCAGAACGAGAGTCCCCCGTGGCTCATTCGGGCCGGTGACAGACAGCCTCGATGTTGTTGCCGTCGGGATCGTGGACGAAGGCGGCGTAGTAGCTCTCGTGGTAGTGCGGCCGAAGCCCCGGAGGCCCGTTGTCCTCGGCGCCCGCCGCGAGGGCCGCCTCGTGGAAGGCGTCGACCGTCTGCCGGTCCGGCGCCGAGAGCGCGACGTGGACGATCGTCGGCTCGCCGCGGTGCACGACCCAGAAATCGGGCTTTCCGCCGTAGCCGAAGCCGACACCCTCGCCCATCTCCATCACCACCTCGTAGCCGAGGGGCGCGAGCGCCTGCTCGTAGAACGCCTTGCTCTTCGCGAAATCACGGACGTTGAGGATCACATGGTCGATCGGCATGGCGCCTCCTTCCCTGTCAGCGGGGAATGAAAACTAGATTGTCGCCCGTGATCCTCGAGCGCGGCGTCGTCCGCACCTTCGACCCGGCGTTGCCCACCGCCTCGGCGCTGGCGATCGCGGGCGAGCGAGTCGCAGGCGGCGTCGGGACGCACGAAGACGCGCTGCCGACCCCCGACCGCGTGGACCTCGGCGGGCGGTGCGTCCTGCCGGGTTTCACGGACGCGCACGTTCACTTCCCCACCTGGGCGCTCGCCCGGCGGGAGGTCCGGCTCGAGGGCGTCCGGTCGGTCGAGGAGGCGCTGGCACGGGTTCGGGACGGCCTCGGCTCCCTGCGCGCGGGTGGCTGGCTCCGGGGCCGCGGCTGGCGCGACGCCGACTGGCCGTCGGGGCCGACGCGCCAGGCGCTGGACGAGGTCGCGGGCGACGTGCCGGTCGCGCTCCTGGCGCAGGACTCGCACTCGCTCTGGCTCAACTCGGCCGCGCTCGCGCGCGCCGACGGCGAGCTCGACGTCGAAGGCGGCGTCGTCGAGCGGGATGCGTCCGGGGACCCCACCGGCATCCTCCGCGAGGAGGCGTGCTGGACCTTCCGCGACCGCCACGTCGAGATCGGCGACGACGAGTACCTCGAGGCGATGCGTGAGGGGCTGCGCGTGGCGGCGGCACGCGGCGTCACCGCGGTTCACGACAAGGACGGCTGGATCGGCGCGCTCCGCTTCTGGCAGGCGCTGGCCGGCGAGGGATCGCTCACGCTTCGCGTCTGGCAGTCGCTTCCCGCCGACGTGATGGACAGGCTCGCCGAGCTCCACCTGCGGAGCGGCCTCGGCGACTCGCTGCTCCGGGTCGGCTACCTGAAGGCGTTCATGGACGGGACGCTGGGCTCGCGCACGGCGCGGATGCTCGACGGCAGCGGGGTGGAGATCACGAGCAAGGACGCCCTCGTCGACATCCTGCGCCGGGCGGCCCGCGCCGGGTGGCCCGTCGCCGTCCACGCGATCGGGGACCTGGCGAACCGGGAGGCGCTCGACGCGTTCGAGGAGACGCGGGCTGCGTGGGCCCCGCTCGGGCTGCGCCACCGGATCGAGCACGCGCAGCTGCTGGCGCCGGAGGACGTCGGCCGCTTCGCCGAGCTGGGCGTCGCAGCCTCCGTCCAGTTCAGCCACGCCCCGTCGGACCGCGACCTCGCGGATCGCTACTGGGCGGGCCAGACCGACGGCGCCTACGCCTATCGGTCGCTGTTGGACTCGGGCGCGGTGGTCGTGAACGGCTCGGACGCGCCGATCGAGGAGCTCGACCCGCTCGCAGGCATTCGCGCCGGCGTCCTCCGGACGCTGGACGACCGGCCGCCCTGGCACCCGGAGCAGGCGGTCACGGTCGACCAGGCGTTCGAGGCCACGTGCGTGACCCCGTGCCGGCTGTCGTACGACGAGCACCGCCGCGGCAAGCTCGTCCCCGGCTTCCTGGCGGACCTCGTCGTCCTCGACCGTGACCCCCTGGAGTGCTCACCCGAGGAGCTCGGAGACGTCCAGGTGGTCGCGACCATGATGGGCGGCCGCTGGAGGCACAACCCGCCTCCGTGGGACTGACGGCTCAGCGAAGCGAGGCGAACGCTCGGAGAAGCTCTTTCCCCGCCTCGACCGCGAGCGGGATGTGCTCCACGCGGAGGCGCTCGTTCGGCGAGTGGATGTTCCCCTCGGGCAGGTCGAAGCCGGTGATGATCGTCGGGATGCCCTGGTCCGCCAGCGCGGGCACGATCGGAAGGCTCCCTCCCACCCGGATCAGGAGCGGCCTCGCTCCGACGACGCGCTCGAACGCCTCGACGCCGAGCCGCATCGCCGGCGAGTCGGGCGGGATCAGGCCGGGGCGGGAGCTCGACCAGCGCTCCACGTCGACGTCGGCCCCTTCGGGCGCGGCCTCCCGGAGCAGCCGCTCGAAGACGGGCGCGATCTCGTCCGGATGCTGGCCGGGAGCGAGACGGATCGAGACGTTCGCCTCTGTGGCGACCGGCAGGACGGTCTTCTGCAGATGCGGCTCGCCGCCGGCGACCCCGTTCACGGTCACCGCCGGCTCGGCCCACGTTCGGACGTAGAAGTCGTCCGCCGCCGCCCCGTCCGAGGGCCTGGCACCGCCCTCGGCGAGCACGTCGGCGCCCGGATCGAGCTCGCGCCAGGCCTGCAACTCCTCGTCCGACGGCGGCGCCAGCCCAGCGCGGAGCGGGTCGGGCAGCAGGCCGTTCTCGCCCGGGAGGACGCCGCGAAGCGTCTGCATCAGCGCGTCGGTCGCGCTGAGCGCCGCCCCGCCGAAGACGCCCGAGTGGAGGTCGCGCTCCCCGGTCCGCACGCGGACGTGGAAGTAGACGAGACCCCGCGTCGCGACGTGGAAGACCGGCGCGCCCGGGCGGAGCATCGCCGAGTCGAAGATGATCGCCGCGTCGGCGCCGCGATCGTCCCGCGCGATGAAGTCGACGACCTGGTGCCCGCCCGTCTCCTCCTCCCCGTCGCACACGAACCGCACGTTCACCGCGAGCTCGCCGGCGCCTGCCAGCTCCTCCGTGGCCTTCAGCAGCGCCCAGAGCTGGCCCTTGTCGTCGGCCGTACCGCGCCCGTAGAGCCAGCCGTCCCGGATCTCCGGCTCGAACGGATCCGTCTCCCACTCGTCGGCCGACCCCGCCGGCTGCACGTCGAAATGCCCGTAGCAGAGCACCGTCGGCGCATCGTCACCGCCTGCGCGGACCTCGCCGACCACGAGCGGAAAG
>DASTWB010000029.1:0-10823 GCA_035758725.1 Gaiellaceae bacterium | reverse complement strand
GCGCTTCGAGCTGCGTCCCGACGGCGAGGGCACGATCCTCGTCCTCGACCACCGCGGCCTGCCTCCCGGCGCGATCGCCGGCTACGGCGCGGGCTGGCACTCGCACCTCGACTCGCTCGCCGCGCACCTGTCGGGCGGCCGCGCCGACTGGTCGGCGCGGTTCCGCGAACTGGGGCCCGCGTACGAGCGTCAGGCGGAGGCCGTCACAGGCTGAGCGTCGGGCCGGCCGGCGCTAGACGAAGTCGAAGCGGGTCGCCGTCTTGGGGTAGTCCCGCTCGACCCAGGCGACCGCCAGCCGGGGACGGAGGACGAACCAGCCCTCGGTCACGGCGGGGCGGTAGTCGTACTTCGCCGCGTAGGCGTCGAGGGCGTCGGGCGGGAGCGACTCGCGCTCGATCCGACCGTGGAGGGTCACGACCTCGTCGCCGCTCTCGAGGTGGATGACGACGCGCGGGTCGCGGGCGAGGTTCTTCCCCTTGCGGGAGAGGGGATTGGTGCCGAAGTACACGGCGCCGTCGAACCAGACGCCCCAGACCGGCGCCGCGGCCGGTGCTCCGTCGTCGTCGGTCGTCCCGATCCAGTAGTTCCGGGCCTGCGTGAGCCGCTCCTCGGCCCAGCCCCAGTCGAGCATCCCTTCCGGATCCGTCGAGATCCCGTAGTGCGGGCCGAAACCCGGCCGACTGCGTCGGGGGACCCTCACGCCACGACCCGGTAGACCTCGAAGACCTCCGCATAGTCTCGATTGACGTTGACGCCGTGCGTCCTGGCGAGGTTCCAGACGTACTCGGGGTCGGAGTAGCGGCGGTGCTGCTGCGACTCGTACTTCGCAAGCGCCTTCACCTTCCGCTCGACGTGCTCCTGCTCGAGCGCCACGTACGCCTGGTAGTCGAAGTTGAAGTTGTTCCACGGGATCTCGTAGCCGAGGATCGTCGTCCGCTTGAAGGCTCGGAGGCCCTCTGCCGCGATCACCTGGTGGTCCTGGTGGATGTCCCGCAGGCTCGGCTGGAGGACGGCGTCCGGCTTCCACTCCTCCCAGAGGGCGATCAGGAGCTCGAGGATCTCCTGCCGGTGCTCGGGGAACGTGCGCACCTCGAAGTCGTGGACCTCGAGGAGCGAGTCGGGGATCCCCAGCTCCGCGGTGGCCTCGCGAACCTCGCGCGCGAGCGTGTCCGGCGGGAACCCCTCCGGCAGCGAGCGCGTCGCGATCGAGAACGCGACGTAGCGGACCTCCGTCCCGCCGTCGACCAGGCGCGCGAGGGTCGCGCCGCAGCCGAACTCGCCGTCGTCGGTATGCGGCGCGAGGACGAGAACGCGCTTCCAGCCGGTGATCACGAGTGTCCCGTCCAGCAATGCCGCCGAGCTTCTGGGTCGCGAGCACCAAGCCGGAGGCCGTGATCCGACGAGCCAAGGTCAGGAGACCTTGGCGAGGAGGAGCGTGGGTTCCGGCGCCGCGTGATCGCGGGCCAGGAGCCGGCATGTATTGCTGGATGGGGCACTACGGAACCATTTCGACGGAGGGACGTAGTATCCGGCCCCGGGGATGGACGAGGCCGGACTGGCGGAGCTCGCGGGGATCGTCGGCGCCGGCGGCGCCGCACTCGCCATCGTGGCCGGCCGGCGGGCGGTGCTCCTGGCGGGGTTCGCGCTCCTCGCGGCGGCCGAGGCCCTGCTCGCGCTCTCGCTGGCCGGCACGGACGCGCTCGACAAGGCGGCCTCGACGACAGCCCTCGCGGCGGGCGCCGGCGGGTTGCTCTTCCTCGGCGCAGCCGCCGCCGTGTTCGTCAGGTTCCCTCTGCTCACCATCCCCGCGCTCGTCGTCGCGGCGCCGTTCCGCCCACCTCTCGACTTCGACCGCGACCACCGGTTCTTCTTCGCGGTGGCGGAGAGCGGGCGGCTGGGCCGCCTGATCCCCCTGTACGGCGTGCTCGCCGCCTCGGCCGTCGCGTTCATGCTCCGCGTGGTGCGGCGCCCCGAGCTCGCCGCGCCGCCCCGGCTGATCGCGCTCCCGGTCGCCGCGTTCCTCGCCTTCGCCTCGCTCTCCCTGCTCTGGACGCGGGACATCGACGCCGGCGCGAACCTCCTCGCCTTCTTCCTCCTGCCGTTCGCCGCGATGGTGGCGGTGGTCGCGCGGGCCGAGCTGGCCGACTGGCTGCCGAGGGCGCTCGCGGTGATCGCGATCGGCCTCGCCTCGGTCTTCGCGGCCGTGGGGCTCTACCAGCAGGCGACGAAGGAGCTGCTCTTCTACGAGCCCGCCCTCCAGGTCGCGAACGCGTACTCGCCGTTCTTCCGCGTCACCTCGCTCTTCACCGATCCCAGCCTCTACGGGCGGCACGTCGTCCTCGGCTTCGCGGTCCTGCTCGTCCTGCTCTGGGCGAACCGGATCCGGCTCGTGTACGCGGCGCCCCTGATGGCGCTCCTCTTCGCCGGCCTCTACTTCTCCTACTCGCAGTCGAGCATGGCCGCGCTCTTCGTCGTCACCGCCGCCGTGACGATCGCGGCCGGCGACCCACTCGCACGACGGATCGTCCTCGTCGCGACCGCCGCAGCCGTCCTCGTCGCCGCCGGGTTCGTCGCCGTGGAAGCTCGGGACAAGTCGATCCGCGAGCTGACCAGCGGTCGCTGGCAACGGGCGGATCTGACGCTGGACGTCGCGCGCGAGCAGCCGCTGGTCGGCGTCGGCCTCGGCGCCCAGCCGAAGGTGAGCCGGGAGCTCGGTGCGGGACGAAGCGCGCGCGAGGCCCGGTTCGTCTCGCACACGACCCCGCTCACCGTCGCCGCGGAGCTCGGACTCGTCGGCTTCGCCCTCTATGTTCTGCTCCTCGCCGCCGCCGTCCGGATGCTGATGATCCTCCGCAACGCCTGGCCGACCCTCGCGCTCGCGCTGGGCGCCGTCCTGCTCGCCCTCTTCACCCACGCGCTCGCCTACAGCGGGTTCTTCGAGGATCCGATCACCTGGCTCACGCTCGGGATCGGCGCCGCGTACCTGGCCGTGCCCGCGCCGGCACGGGCCCGGGAGACCGCGCCGGCGGAGAGCGCCCCGATCGCCGGCCCGCAACCAGTGCCGACGAAGTGACCCGGCGCGAGGCTGCGGCGGTCCTCGGCGTCCTGGGGATCATCGTCGCGCTCACGATCCCGGAGCTCGGGTCGGAGGCCTGGCCGTTCCACGTCCGGTCGGGGGGCACCGACCCGCAGGGCCCGTTCCGGCTCCTCGTGAAGGCTGCGGACCGTGACTTCGACATCGCGCTCCTGCGCGCCGCGGCGCTCGTTGCCGGCCTCGTCGTCGCGCTCGGCGCGGCGGTGCTGCTCGCGCGACGGACGGTTCGGCCGGCCCTCGTCGCCGCGATCTGTGCGGCCGTCGTCGGGCTCCTGATCCTCCCGGCGACCTTCCTCCAGGTCGGGCTCCGCGACTCCTCCGAGCCCTGGTACCACACGAACGACTCGACGTACCAGATCGAGATCGCGGGCGACCTGCTGCTGGACGGGGAGAACCCGTACGGGCACGACTACCGCGACACGGGCCTCGTGCGGTGGTATCCGGCCGCCCAGCCCGAAGCGCGGATCCCGCAGGTCGCGCTCGACCACTTCGCGTACTTCCCCGGCACGGCGCTCACGTCGGCGGCGTGGCGGCTGCTCCCCGAGCCGTTCGACGACTACCGGCTGCTGGTGCTCCTGTGCACGCTCGGCCTCTTCGGACCGGCATTGCTCTTCGACGCGCCGCTCCACTGGAGGCTCGCGCTCGGTGCCGCGCTGGCGGCGAACCCGCTGGCGACGACGGCCGCCTGGTTCGGCACGGCGGACGCGCCCAGCCTCCTGCTGACCGTGCTGGCGTTCGCCTTCGTCGCCCGGACGCGGTACCTCGCCGCGGCCGCGTGTCTCGCCGGCGCCGTCCTCCTGAAGCAGTTCGCGCTGATCGCGCTCCCGTTCCTCGCGGTGGCGATGGTGGCCCGCGCTCCGCGGCCGGTCCTCTGGCGTGCGGCAGCGCTGTTCGCCGGCATCGTCGCGCTGGGGATCCTCCCGTTCGCGATCTGGGACCCAGGCGCGCTCTGGGACGACACGATCGCCTACGGCGCCCAGACGTACCGGATCATCGGCTACGGCCTGGCCGGCGTGCTCCTCGAGATCGGCGTGCTCGACGACCGCTTCGGCCCGTACCCGTTCCTGCCGCTCGCCGCCGTCCTCTGGCTGCCGGTCACGGCGTGGTTGTTGTGGAACCAGTGGCGGTCGCGCCGGTTGTGGATCGGGGCTGCGAGCTTCGGGGCGTCGATCTTCGGGCTGCTGTACCTGGGGCGCGTGTTCCAGAACTCGTACTTGATCTGGCCTTTGACCGCCGTGCTCGTTGGGTTCTTGCTTGCTTACGCCGAGCGAGACGACGTTTCGGCGCGAAGCTGAAGACGCGCGAGCGGCCGACGATGTACAGGTGCTGGCTGTCGGCCACGGCGGGGCTGAAGACGCCGTCGGGCCAGCGCCAGACCAGCCTTCCCGTCCGCGCGTTCAGCGCGTAGGTCCCGCGGTCGCCCTGCTTCGCGAAGCGTGAGGCGCGTCGCGCGCAGCGCGGGCAGGCGGCAAAGTAGACGAGGCCGTCGATCACGCTCGGTGCGCCGTGGATCGCGGACGACGCCTGGAAGCGCCAGAGCCGGTCTCCGGTCGCGGCGTCGAACGCCATGAACCAGCCGTCGTAGGTGCCGACGAACACGCGCCGCCTCCACACGGCCGCGGCCGTGTAGATGTACGTGCCGGCCCGCTGCGCCCAGAGCAACCGCCCGCTCGCGGCGCCGAAGGCATAGAGCGTGCCGTCCGTGTTTCCGATGAAGACGCGTCCGTATGCGATCGTCGGCGTCGCGTAGAAGTACTCGCGACGGCCGAATCGCGCGAGGGCCTGAGCGCGCCAGCGCAGTCTCCCGGTCCGAGCGTCGAGCGCGTAGAGGCTGCCGCCGTCGGTGCCGAAGTAGATCTTCCCGTTCGCGAAGGCGGGCGAGCTGTTGATCTCGGCGTCGGCCGTGAACGCCCAGCGGAGCTTGCCCGTGTAGATGTTGATCGCGTGGAGGCGGTGGTCCCACGAGCCGGCGTACAGCGTCTTGCCGACGACCAGCGGTGAGGACTCGAAGACGCCGGCCCGGTAGCGCCACACGAGCTTGCCCGTCCTGGCCGCCATCGCCGTGATCATCCCGGGCTGGCTGCGCGGGTACCGGTTGCACGGAAGCGGCTGCATCCACGCGTGGTAGACGACGCGGTAGGCGACCGTCGGCGACGCGGCGGAGCAGTGGTCGAAGCGCCGCTGCCAGACGATCTTCCCCGTCCGGTGGTGGATGGCGAAGAAGCGTCCGCGCTGCTGGGCGACGTACAGCCGGCCGTACGCGATCGAGGGCGGGAACTCGAGAACGTGCCCGGCCTTGAACGTCCACCGCAACCGGAAGGGCGGGCGGAGCTTGAAGTCCGCCGCCGTGTGCGTCCGCTGGACGCGAAGCCCGTACGTCGGCCACGGCAGGCGCAGCACGACCCGGCGCGGCCGCGGTGCCTCCGGCGCCTTCTGCGTCGCCGTCGTCACGAACTCCTCGGTCGAGGAGCCGCGCTTGTATTCGATCGTCCCCTCCTCGTGGAGCCAGACGCCCGCGAGGAAGCCCGGGACGACGGTCGCGACCGCGATGCCGGCGAGGGCGAAGAAGCGGTTCCGGGTCATCGCCTGCGCACCACCACGAGCGCCGTGTCGCGCCGGCCGCCGACCTCGACCACGAGCGGGTAGCGACCCGTCTGGGCGGGAGCGCGCAGCCGCAGGATCCGGACCCGCGCCGAGCCGCTGCGCCTCCCGAGGCGCCAGGCGTAGCGGCGGGCGTCCGTCGAGACGCGCACGGAGAAGCCGGCGCGTGGACGAGCGCGGATCACCTCGGCGGCGATGTCGACGTACCGGATCCTGACGTCGAACGGCCCCGTGGGGCGGGTGCGGTTGCCGGCCTCGTCGAGCGCGGCGACGGAGAGGCGGTACGGGCCGCGCCGTCGGCCCTTCGGCGACCAGACGACCGCTCCGTTGCGCCGCAGGGCCGTCTTGACCTCCCGGCGCCCGCCCACGAGCAGCAGCGCGTGGACCGGCTCGGACGCCCGGTAGCGGATCGTGATCGTGTCGGCACGGCCGTCGCCGTCCGGGGAGACGACGCGAGGCGCGAGCCTGGTGATCTCGATCTGCGCCGGGGTCGTGTCCACGTGCATCACACGCGGGAACTCGATCGCGCGATCGAGCTTCTCGAGCTCGATCCGCGGCCGGTACCGGCCCTCGGGCACCACCCGGCCGCCGTCGTCGCGCCCGTCCCAGCCGAAGGCGTGGTTGCCGCGACCGAAGCTCGCGTCGCGCAGCAGGGTTCGCACCACCCGGCCGCTCTCGTCCTCGATCGTGAGCGTCAGCCGGTCCGCCTGCCGCAGCCGGAACGCGATCTGCGCCGTCTGCGTGTCACAGCGGCACACCGGCGAGAACGTCGGCGTGATCCTGGGACGCGCGATCGGGTCGGGCTCGAGCTTCAGCTGCTCGGTGACGACGAACGCGGCCGCCGTCGCCGCAAGCAGAAGCAGAACGAGGATCGTTCGCAGGTGCCGGGCCACGCCGCCCGAGTGTAGAGACGGCCCCCGAGGCATCCCCGTGAGAACGTGTCGCGGCCGAGAATCGCTAACACCCGCTGGCTACCATTGGCCGCCGTGAGGCGGCTGCTCCTCGCCGGGGTCGCGGCGATCGCGCTCTTTGCCGGAACCGCGCAGCAGGCGCGGGCTGCCGGCCCCTGCGGCCTGCCGGACCGCGGGGCGCCGACGGCCTGGGTCGACTTCGCGGACGGGACCGTGCCGTTCTGGTACCGCTTCGGCCGCCCCGGGATCATCGCCGCGGCCTCGAACTTCATCTACCCGCCCAGGCTCCGGGCGGCCGGCGCGAAGACCGTCTACTTCGACCTCTATCTCAACCGCCGGGCGGGGACCCCGGCGAAGCCGACGACCGAGCAGGAGACCGTCGACTGGGCGCACCGGATCTTCTACCGGGCCGTCGCCTCGTCCGACTGCTCCCAGCCGTGGATGGCGCTCAACGAGCTCTTCGGCGCCTCCACGACCACCCCGTGGACGGCCAACAACGCTCAGTACCGCCACAACGTGCTCGTCTTCGCGAAGACGCTGCGCGAGCTCGGCGCGCGACCGTTCATCCTCATCTCGAGCACGCCGTACACGCAGGGCGACGCCGGCAACTGGTGGCGGGAGGCCTCGCACTACGCCGACCTCGTTCAGGAGGTCTACTTCACCGGGCGCCTGATCCACAGGCAGGGGCCGGCGGCCGGGAGCCGGACGCTCCGCAACCGCTTCCGCGAGTCGGTCCGCGCGTTCACCGACATCGGCATCCCGTCGAAGCGGATCGGGCTGATGCTCGGCTTCCAGGCCTCCAACCGCGGGACGATGCCGCCGATCGCGTGGTTCGAGCACGTCAAGCTCCAGGCGCTCGCCGTGAAGCAGGTTGCGCGCGAGACGAGGATCGGGACGGTGTGGTCCTGGGGCTGGCAGGCCCGGAACACCGCGCAGGCGGATCCGGACAAGGAGGTCGGCGCGTGCGTCTGGCTCTGGACGCGCAACCCGCGCCTCTGCGACGGGCCGGAATCCGCCGGGCCCGACTTCGACAGCACTCTGACCCAGGGCCAGATCTCGCTGCCGCGCGGCGTCCGCTGCGAGGTCGGCGGACACGGGATCACGTACGGCGGCGTGCGCCGCCTCGCGCGGGTCATCCGCGACGGGGGCGTGGCCTTCTCCGCCGCGTACTCGCAGGCAGTCCTGGCCGGGCTCGTCGAGGTCAAGGACGCCGACGTGCTCGCCGCGGAGCGGGCGATCATCCGCACGCGCTTCCGGGGCAGCCGGGCCGCGTACCGGGCGGCACTCGCGCGGTCGGGCGCGAACCAGGCGCTCGGGCGCGAGATCATCGCCGACGAGCTGCGCCAGCAGCGCATGGGACGGCGGTTCCGCGCCCCCAGCCCGACCGGGGAGCAGATCACCGAGTACCACGAGAACTTCGCGGACCAGCCGGCGCGGATGGTCCGGGTCAAGCCGCGCGCCTGGTGGCTCGGCGACCGGCGGACGGGGCTCGCCATCGGCTCGCTCGCACCGCCGCAGATCTTCGACCTCCCCGCCGGGAAGAAGGTGAAGATCCGGACCGCCGACGGCGTCTACGAGATCACGGCCGAGGACGAGACGATGCCGCTCGGCGCCTTCCCGATCGGGGTCGCGCGCACCTCGGTCGTCGCCGCGCTGAAGGAGATCTCGCGCCGCCAGCTCTTCGAGCGCTGGTTCACGCGGCCACTCAACGACCAGCTGAAGAACCTGCGCTGCGCCGACGACCAGCTGCCGGCGATCGCCGTCGTCGACATGACGACGTTCCTCCCCTTCCTGACGCTGTAATGCGAAGAGCGCCGGCGGCCGGCGCTCTTCGCATCGCGAGCGTCGCTAGAGACCGAACCGCGCGAGGAACGTTCGAGCGGATGCGGTGTCCGTTCGGGAGGACACGTTCGTCGAGTAGCACGGAGCGTCGCCGGTCGACGTCACCGCCAGCACGACGTCGCCGTCGCTCGGCGCGGCTCCGAGGAACGTCGGGCCGCCCGAGTCGCCGTAGCAGGCGCCGCTGTCGCCGTGTGCCGAGTTCTGGCTCATCTTCAGCGCCTCCGGCGTCAGCGCGTTGAAGCCGCCGATCCCGTAGCCGCGATCGCCCTCGAACGGGAACTGCGGCCCGTTCTCGCCCTTGATGATCACCTTCTCGCTCGTCCCGTAGCCGACCACCGTGAGCTTCGTCCGCTGGTCGAGGCCGAGGGTGTCGAGGTAACCGAGCGACGGAAGGCTCGCCGGCGTGATCGTCGTCACAGGCGTCTTCAGCACCATCACCGAGACGTCGGCCTTGTACCCGCCCCGGTAGGCCGGGTTCGTGATCGCCGTCGCCTCGATCAGACCGCTCGGGAACGGCTCGACGTCGGTCTCGTCGAAGGTGACGTAGTCGGGCCTCGCGTCCGCCTCGAGAAACGCCGTGCAGTGGCTCGCCGTCAGGAAGATCGTCTGCGAGACCAGGGTGCCCGAGCAAACCTCGGCGTAGCCGACGCCCGACCGAGCCGGGACCATGATCGCCCCGACGTTCGGGTGCTGCCCGTTGTCCGGGAAGCCGTTCGTCGTCACCGCTCCCGCGCCGCCTGCGAAGACGCAGCAGGCGGCGAGGGCCGCGGCCAGTAGGACTCTCCTCACCTTTCCCCCCTTCTCGTTTGGAAAGCGGGATCGTACCTCCGAGATCGAGGAATCTCTACGAGGCTCGGGTCGCGACGAACACGCGTGAGCCCTGCTCGAGCTCGAGGCCCTCGGCCTGCGCCTTCGTCATCTGGACCCACACGGCCCTGCCGTCCTCGAGCGAGAGATCCGCGCGCACCTCGAAGCCGAGATGAACGACCCGCTCGACCGTCGCGCGCTCGGCCGACCCGTTCGGATCACGCCGAACCTCGATGTCGTGCGGGCGCACGAGCTCGTCGCCGAAGCGGCTGACCGGCCCGATGAAGGTCATGACGAACTCGTTCGCCGGCCGCTCGTAGAGGTCGCGCGCGGCGCCGACCTGCACGACCCGGCCCTCGTTCATGAGCAAGATCTGGTCGGCGATCTCCATCGCCTCCTCCTGGTCGTGGGTGACGAAGATCGTCGTCACGTGTACCTCGTCGTGGAGGCGCCGGAGCCAGGCGCGCAGCTCCTTCCGCACCCGGGCGTCAAGGGCTCCGAAGGGCTCGTCGAGCAGCAGCACCTTGGGCTGGACCGCGAGGGCGCGCGCCAGGGCCATGCGCTGCCGCTGGCCGCCCGAGAGCTGGGAGGGATAGCGCTTCGCGAGGCCGCCCAGCTGCACGAGGTCGAGCAGCTCGGCGACCCGTTCTCGGATCTCCGCCTTGGGTCGTTTCCGGATCGAGAGCCCGAATGCGACGTTGTCCCAGACCGTCATGTGCTTGAAGGCCGCGTAGTGCTGGAAGACGAAGCCGACGCCGCGCTTCTGCGGCGAGACGCTCGTCGCCTCCTCTCCCGAGATGTAGACCTCGCCGGCATCCGGGTCCTCGAGCCCGGCGATGACGCGGAGCAGCGTCGACTTCCCGCTTCCGCTGGGGCCGAGCAGCGCCGTGAGCGAGCCGCTCCCGACCTCGACGGAGACGTCGTCGAGCGCGCGGAACTCGCCGAAGAGCTTGGTCACGTTCCGGGCCTCGATCGCCATCAGAGCTCGTCCTTTCTCAGCAGGGTCATCGCGAGCAAGGTGACGACGGCGAGGAGAGCGAGCACGACGGACGACGCGTACGCGTCCTGGACCTCGAACGCCTGGAACCGCTCCTCGACGTGGAGCGTCATCGTCTCCGTACGGCCTGCGATCCGTCCGGAGACGACGGTGACCGCACCGAACTCGCCGAGCGCCCGCGCGGTCGTCAGGACGACGCCGTAGGCGATCCCCCAGCGGATCGCCGGCAGCGTCACGCGCCAGAAGGTCTGCCACGGCGAGGCCCCGAGGGTCGCGGACGCCTCCTCCTGCTCGTCGCCGATCTCGCGGAGCACGGGGACGACCTCGCGGACGACGAACGGCAGGGAGACGAAGATCGTGGCCAGCACCATGCCCGGCAGCGCGAAGATGACCTGGAAGCCGTTGTCGATCAGCCAGCCGCCCCACCAGCCGTTCCGGCCGTAGACGAGCACGAGCGCGAGACCGACGACCACCGGCGAGAGCGCCAGCGGCAGGTCGACGACGCTGTTCACGAGACCGTGTCCGCGGAACCTCCTCCGCACGATCGCGAGCGCGCACAGCACCCCGAACA
>DASTWB010000001.1:0-2053 GCA_035758725.1 Gaiellaceae bacterium | reverse complement strand
TCGACGCTCAGGCCCTCCTCGTGGAGCCGGAGGACCGCCTCGACCTCCGGCGCGCCGCTCGAATAGGGGCGCGCGAGGACCGGCATCGCCCGCGCGTTGACCGCGTACATCCCGCTGGTCGCGTCGTGGAAGGGCCGGTCGAGCACGATCTCGATCGACCGCCGGAGGAGCCCGGTTCCGAGCCGCCGGGCAGGCGAAGTCGTGTACCGCTCCCGCGAGAAGCCGTTCCCGCCCGCCGTCGCGTACCTCGACCCGACCGCGACGTCGGACTTCCCCGACCGCACGACGTCGAGCAGCCTGCGGAGCTCGGCGACCGGATGCTGGCCGTCCGCGTCGACCCGCCCGCAGTACGCGTAGCCGTGCTCCGCCGCATAGCCGTAGCCGGCCGCGATCGCCGCACGGAGCCCCCGGTTCTCGCCGAACGACAGCACCTCCGCTCCCTCTTCGCGCGCGATGTGCGCCGTCCGGTCCGTGGAGCCGTCGTCGACGACGAGGATGTCCGACTCCGGCAGCTCCCGCCGGAGGTCGCGGAGGACCGCGGGCAGGCTCTGCTCCTCGTTCCAGGCGGGGATGAACACGAGCGTGTCCCGCTTCGGCATCTACGCCCCGCCTCGCTCGAGCGGGAGGCCGGCCTTCAACCATCCCGCCTTGCCCTCCGCGTAGTGGCGGACGTTCCTGTAGCCGAGGCTGACGAGCCGCTCGCCGACGCTGACCGAGCTGTCGCATTCGAGGTCGACGCAGTAGACGACGACCTCCGTGCCGAGGTCGGGGATGCGGCGCGGGGCCCGCTCGTCGACCCACTCGAGCGGCAGGTTGATCGCCCCGGGGAGGCGGGAGCGGGCGTACGACATGGGCGCGAGGGCGTCCACGAGCACGAAGTCGTCCCCGGCGTCGATCTTCGCCCGGAGCTCGTCTCGCGTGATCGTCGGAAGGGACACGCGACTAGCTTGCCTGCGCGAGCTCGACCGCGGCTTCCTCGAACACCGCCGTGTGGGCGTCGACGTCGTCGTCGGTGGTGGCCGGAGACATCAGCGCCATGTTGTGGAACGGCGTCATCAGGATCCCGCGGTTGAGCATGTAGAGGTGCAGCAGGCGGTCGAGCTCCGCGTCGCCGCCGGCCGCCGCCTCGCTGCCGTTTCTCGGCCGCTCGCGCCGGAAGAGGTACTCGACGCGGCACCCGAGCCGGGTGACGTGCCAGGGGAGGTCGTGGCGCTGGATCGTCTCGGCGACGCCGGCCTCGAAGCGCTCGCCCAGGCCGATCATCCACTCGAAGGCCTCCCCGGTCAGCACCTCCTCGAGCGTCGCGCGCATGGCCGCGAGCGAGAGGACGTTGGCGGCGGCTGTTCCGCCGATCCCGCCGACGTCGGCGCGCTCGTCGGTCGGGAGCATCGCCTCGAGCCTCGCGGCGACGTCCTCGGAGAGCCCGTACGCGGCGGCCGGGATCCCGCCCGCGATCGGCTTCCCGATCGTCAGCAAGTCCGGCTCGAGGCCGTGCGCCGCCGTGTAGCCGCCCGGGCCGGCGCAGATCGTGTGCGTCTCGTCGACGATCAGCAGCGTCCCCGTTCGGTGGGTCAGGTCGCGGAGCGCGTCGTGGAAGCCCGGCTCGGGGAGCACGATGCCGATGTTCGTGAGCGCCGGCTCGGCGAGCACGCAGGCGACGTCGCCGTGCGAGAGCTCCCGCTCGAGCGCGTCGGCGTCGTTCCACTCGACGACGCGCGTCGTCTCCTCGAGCGGCACGGTCGTCCCGACCACGCCCTCGCGCTCGACGACCCGTCCGCCCTCGAGCGTCGCGAAGGTCTCGTCGACCGTGCCGTGGTAGCACCAGTTGAAGACGAGGATCTTCGCGCGGGCGGTGAGCTCGCGGGCGAGCCGGATCGCGAACCGGTTCGCGTCGGTCGCGGTGAGGGCGAACTGCCAGCGGGGGAGGCCGAAGCGACGGGCGAGCTCCCGGCTGACGGCCAGCGCGTCCTCGCTCGGCAGCATCAGCGTGATCCCGTGCCGCGCCTGCTCCTCGATCGCGCGGACCGTCGGCTCCGGGGAGTGACCGGTCATC
>DASTWB010000204.1:0-2518 GCA_035758725.1 Gaiellaceae bacterium | reverse complement strand
ATGGTGCTCCTTCCCGGCGGCGTCGCCGGCCTCTTCCGCCGGCTCGCGTTCCTCGGGCGGAGCGAGTGGCTGAAGCGGCCCCGGCAGTCGCAACCCGACACCTGACGCGTTAACGTCGGGACGAGATGGCGATCGAGACCGCTGCAACCCGGCGCAGGGACGCCGAGCGGGCCCGGGTCCGCGAGCGCCGGCGGGAGGAGCTCCTCGACGCGGCGGACGCGGCCGTCCAACGCGCGGGCCCCGGCGTCTCGATGGACGAGATCGCGTCCGAGGCCGGGATCACCAAGCCGGTGCTGTACCGCCACTTCGGCGACAAGGACGGTCTCTACGAAGCGCTGACGGAGCGGTACGTGGACGACATCACGCGCGCGCTTCGGCCCGCGATCCGGTCCGACGATCCGAGGACCCGCCTCGCCGCGGCGATCGACGCGTATCTCGCGTATGTCGAGCGCGAGCCGGCGCGCTACCGCTTCCTGCTCCACGCCGGCGAGCAGCCGCGCACCGCGCCGATCGTCGCCGAGTTCCGGCGGCGGCACATCGCCGAATGCGCGTTCACCGCCGCCGACACGCTGCGCGGCGCAGGGCTCGACGCCGGCTTCGCGGAGCCGTGGGGCCAGTGCGTGAACGGGATGGTCCGCGCAGCCGGGACGTCCTGGCTCGAGACCCGGTCGCTCCCGCGCGAGCGGCTCGTCGAGTACCTGACGACGATCCTCTGGGACGGCTTCTCGGCGCTCCGCCGGACCCGGCGCGAAACCTGATCGAATTTGGCGTTACCTCGGGTAACGCGGTGTACTAGGCTTGTCCGCACGGTGGCCTTCTCGAGGAGGAAGCAATGAGGAAGTTGTTGTTGGTCGTCGGCGCGCTCGTCGCGGCGCTGACGGTGAGCCTGCCGGGCGCGTTCGCGCGCGTCCACAGCGGTGCCGCCACGGCGGCCGACCCAGGGGTCACGAGCAGGTCGATCACGATCGGGGGAACGTTCCCGTTCAGCGGTCCCGTCTCCGGCTACGCGCCGATCGCGCGCGGGATGGAGACGTACTTCCGCTACGTGAACGCACGCAAGGGGCCTGACGGGAAGCGCGGCGTCTACGGGCGCCAGATCATCTTCAAGACGTACGACGACGGGTACAACCCCGCGAGGACGGTGCAGCTGACGAACCAGCTCGTGCTGCAGGACAAGGTCTTCGCGATCTACGGGACGCTCGGGACCGAGCCCAACCTCGCCATCCGGCCGATGCTGAACCAGCGCCGGATCCCGCAGCTCAACATCGCCACCGGGGCGAGCTACTGGGGCACGCAGTACAAGCAGTTCCCGTGGACGATGGGCTGGCAGACGGACTACGTCGCGGAGGGCCGCGTCTACGCGCGCTGGATCCTCCAGAACCGGCCGCGGGCCAAGATCGCGGTCTTCTACCAGAACGACGACTACGGGAAGGACTACCTCCGCGGGATCAAGAGCGGGCTCGGCAGGCGGACGAACATGATCGTCTCCGAGCTGAGCTACGAGGTGACCGACTCGAGCTACGCGTCCCAGATCGCCCGGCAGAAGGCGTCCGGGGCGGACACGTGGATCCTGCTCACGACGGCCGGCACGCCGACCGTGCGCGCACTGGGGACGGGCCGGGCGCTCGCCTGGAAGCCGGAGCAGATCGTCATCAACTCGGTCGCGGCGACCGACCAGGTCATGGCCGCCGCCGCGCGTCAGACCGGGGCGGACTACGTGAACGGCGCCGTGAGCACCGGGTACCTCAAGAACAACACCAACCCGAAGTACCGCAACGACTCCGCGATCCGGTCGTTCCGCCGCATCATGTCCAAGTGGGGCCCGGAGGGCGGCGTGGACATCCGCAACACGTTCTACTTCTACGGGATCGCGAACGCGTACGACTTCGTGAAGACGCTGTACGCCGCGGGCAAGAACCCGACGCGAAGGTCGCTGATCGCCGCGGCCCAGCGGCGTGACTGGATCAACCCGTACACCCTCAAGGGGATGCGGACGAAGACCACCAGGACCGACCACTTCCCGCTCGACCAGGGGAAGGTGGTCCGCTACACCAACGGGAGCTGGACCGAGATCAGCCCGCTCTACAAGGCCCGCTAGACCTCGCCCGGCGAAAGAATGACGGGGCCGCACCTGCGGCCCCGTCGCCGTTCATGGATCTGACGCTCACACCCGAGCAGGAGCTGATTCGCCGGTCGGCGCGAGAGTTTGCGGACCGCGAAGTCGTCCCCCACGCGCGGGACTGGGACCGCGACGAGACGATGGACCGCGCGATCGTCGCGAAGCTCGCCGAGATCGGATTCCTCGCCGGCTGGGAGCTGGACACGGTCTCCTACTGCCTGGTGATGGAGGAGCTCGGCCGTGCCGATTCGTCGGTGAGGGGGATCGTCTCGGTGAACGTCGGGCTCGTCGGCAAGACGATCGGGCGTTGGGGAACCGACGAGCAGCGGCATGAGTGGCTCCCCCGGCTCGGCTCGGGCGAGGCACTCGGGTGCTACGCGCTCACCGAGCCGGGAGCGG
>DASTWB010000193.1:0-4015 GCA_035758725.1 Gaiellaceae bacterium | reverse complement strand
GTAACCGCTCGGGACCGGCACGACGGCCCGGATCTGGGCCTACGACCTGAAGAAGGGCGGCGCTCCCTACGTGGTGGCGCGCGTCAACCAGTCCGCAGACGAGGGCCCGACGGACAAGGATGCGAGCATGGCCAAGTCGCTTGCGGGCGGCTGGGAGTCGAGCGGCATCGTCGATGCCTCCAAGTTCTTCGGCAAGGGCGCGTTCCTCGTCGACGTTCAGGCGCACACGCTGGCGGTGCAGGAAGAGGTGCACGGCCCGCTGACCTTTGTCCGGGAGGGCGGCCAGCTCCTGCTGTTCCGGCTCCCGAACACGGGCGACCAGGGTTACCACCACGGCGACCACAAGGGCAAGAAGAAGGGGCACGGCAAGAAGGGCCGCGGCTAGGCAAGCGGCACAGACGGACGACTCGAGGGCCGGCGCCAGCCGGCCCTCGGTCCGCTCGCGGTCGGACTACCATCGGCTGGTGCAGACGCGGCCTCAGAGCTCGTCGCTCTCGGAGAGCTTCATTCGGCGAGCGCGTGAGAGCCCTCGACGCGAGCGGGTGGACGTGGTGCTTCGCGTCCTCGACGTCGCTCTCTCGCTCCTGTTTCTCGCGATCGCCGTCCTGCCGATGGCGCTCATCGCGATCGTGATCGTCGCGACCAGCGGGCGGCCCGTCTTCTACCGCGGCACGCGAGTCGGGCGGGGTGGGGTGTTCTACACCATGCTCAAGTTCCGCACGCTGCGGGCGGGAGCCGAGGAGCGGCTCGGCCCGTACCTCGGCGACGAGCTCGTCCGCCGCACGAGGACGGAGCGCACGACCGTCGGCCGCTGGCTGCGCGCGACGCAGCTCGACGAGCTGCCGCAGCTCCTGAACGTCCTGCGAGGGGACATGAGCCTGGTGGGCCCACGGCCGATTCGCCCGATCTTCTTCGAGCAGCTCGCGTCGGAGATCCCGGCCTACTGGCAGCGCCTCGTCGTACGTCCCGGCCTGACCGGCTTCGCGCAGGTGAGACGGGGCTACGAGGCGTCGATGGCGGAGAAGCTCGCACACGATCTGGAGTGGATCGCCGACCGGTCCATCGGCCTCTACCTCCGGACGCTCGCGGCGACGGGCTGGCGCGTGCTGCGCCAGTCGCTGAGCGGGGCGGTCCGACCCACGCGCGTAGAGTAGGTCGCCGTGTGCGGGATCTGCGGACTCGCCAGCAGGAGCGGGCCGGTCGACCCCGGGCGGCTGCGCGCCATGAGCGCCACGCTCGTCCACCGCGGCCCCGACTCGGACGGTGAGCTCCTCGACGGGCCGGTCGGCCTGGCCGCACGGCGGCTCTCGATCATCGACCTGGAGCACGGCGACCAGCCGATCGGGAACGAGGACGGCACCGTTCAGGTCGTCCAGAACGGCGAGATCTACAACCACCGCGAGCTGCGGGCCGAGCTGGAGCGCGCCGGGCACCGATTCTCGACTCGCTGCGACACGGAAGTCCTCGTCCACCTGTACGAGGAGCTCGGAGAGGGGTTCGCGGAGCGCCTGCGGGGGATGTTCGCCGTCGCGATCTGGGACTCGCCCCGCCGGCGGCTCGTCGTGGCCCGCGACCGATTCGGGATCAAGCCGCTCTACTACCGCGAGGACGGCGGCGAGCTCGCGTTCGCGTCCGAGCTGCGGGCCTTGCCCCGCGGCGAGGTGGACGCGGACGCGCTCGAGGCGTTCCTCGCCTTCAACTCCGTCCCGGCCCCCTACTCGATCTTCCGCGGGACTCGAAAGCTGCCGGCCGGCCACCTGCTCGTCTGGGAGGACGGGACGACGCGCATCGAGCGGTACGCGCGGCCGGCGCCGGTGCGCGCGTCGGAGGCCCGCGACGAGGACGCCGCGGAGCTGGCCGAGGAGCTGCGCGCCCGTCTGCGCGACTCGGTCCGCGCGCACCTGATCGCCGACGTCCCCGTCGGCGTGCTCCTCTCCGGCGGCGTCGACTCCTCGCTGCTCGCGGCGCTGGCCGCGCAGGAGAGCGACGAGGCCGTGCACACGTTCTCGATCGGCTTCGAGGAGCGCTCCTTCGACGAGCTCGGCGACGCCCGGTCCGTCGCGGCGATGTACGGGACACGGCACGAGGAGCTGGTCCTGCGGCCCGACGCCGCCCTGCTGCTTCCCCGCCTGGCCGAGGCCTTCGACGAGCCCTTCGCAGACTCGTCCGCACTCCCCACGTACCTGGTCTCCGAGCTCGCGGCGCGGCACGTCAAGGTGGCGCTGTCCGGCGAGGGCGGGGACGAGCTCTTCGGCGGGTACTACACGTACGCCGCCGACCTCCTGGCGCTCCGAGTCGGCCGCCTGGCCCCGGCGATCCGGCCCCTCGTGGAGCGGCTGCCGAGCTCGAGCCGGAAGGCGAGCTTCGACTACAAGGCGAAGCGGTTCGTCCGGGCGGCGAACCTCCCGCCTCTGGAACGCCACCACGCCTGGAAGGAGATCTTCTCCGCGGACCTGCGGGCCGAATTGCAGGGCCGGCGGGTCGACTCCGATCCGGTCGACCTGCTGCGCACACGTTTCGCCGAGACGGAGGGCGCCGAGCTGCTCGCGCGCCTCCAGGACGTCGACCTCGGCACCTACCTCGTGGACGACCTGCTCGTGAAGACCGACCGCGCATCGATGGCACACTCGCTCGAGGCTCGGGTGCCGTATCTGGATCCGGTCGTCGCGGGGCTCGCGCTCGCGCTCCCCAGGCGCCACAAGGTTCGCGGGCTGCGGAAGAAGGTGCTGCTCCGGCGCGCGGCCGCGCCGCTGCTCCCGCGCAGGATCGTCTACGGGCGCAAGCGCGGGTTCTCGATCCCGGCGGCGGCCTGGCTGCGCGGGGAGCTTGAGCCGTTCGCGCGCGAGGTCCTCGCACCGGAGACGCTTCGCCGCCAGGGCTTCTTCGAGCCGCAGCCGGTCACGCGCCTGATCGAGCGTCACGTGTCGGGCGAGGAAGACGTCTCGCGGCAGCTCTGGGGGCTGCTCGCCTTCACGCTCTGGCACGAGCACCACGTCGAGCGGACACCGGGAGCGCTGAGGCAGCCTCGCCTCGCCGAAGCCGTCGGCGTTTGAGGGTTTGGGTCGACATCACGGCGCCGGCGCACGTGCTGGTGTTCCGGCCGCTGATCGCAATCCTGCGCGGGCGGGGCGCGGAGGTCGAGGTCACGGCCCGCGACTACGCCCAGACGCTCCAGCTGCTCGAGCTCCACGGGATCGAGGCCGAGGTCTTCGGCAGCCACGGCGGCCGGTCGCGGCTCGGAAAGGCGCGCGCGCTCACCTCCCGGCTGGGCGCGCTGCGTCGCTGGGCGAAGGGGCGCGGCTTCGACGCCGCTCTCGCGCACGGCTCTCACGAGCTGACGATCACGGCCCGGCGCCTCGGGATCCCCAGCTCGACGACCTTCGACTACGAGTTCGCCTGGCTCCAGCACCAGCTGGGCCTGAGGGCAGCCACCTTCGTCGTCGTTCCCGCCGCGATCCCGCCCGAGCGCCTGCGCCGCTACGGCGTCCGCCCGCCGAAGCTCCGGCAGTACCAGGGTTTGAAGGAGGAGTACTACCTCTCGGACTTCGAGCCGGACGGGTCGGTGCTCGACTCGCTCGGGCTCGACGCGGAGTGGACGCTCGTCGTCGTCCGCACGCCGCCCGACGTGTCGCTCTACCACCGCACCTCCAACCGGCTCTTCCCGCAGGTGCTGGACCACCTCGGCCACCAGGAGGGCGTCCACGTCGTCGTCCTCCCGCGGACGGCGGAGCAGGGCGCGTACGTCCGCAGCCTCGAGCTGCCCGCGGTCGTCGTCCCGGAACGCGCGGTGGACGCCCAGAGCCTGATCGGGCTCTCCGACCTCGTCGTCTCCGCCGGCGGGACGATGAACCGCGAGGCAGCCGCGCTCGGCGTCCCCGTCTACACGACCTTCGGGGGCCGGCTCGGAGGCGTCGACGAGGAGCTGATCCGCCAGAAGCGCCTGGTGCCGATCACCGACCCGCGGGCGCTCGTCGTCGGGAAGCGGGACTCAGGCGGTGCGGCTCGGGTCCGTCGC
>DASTWB010000189.1:0-2468 GCA_035758725.1 Gaiellaceae bacterium | reverse complement strand
TTGGTGCTCGCGACCCAGAATCGGGGCAGCATTCCCTGAAGGTGCACCGGGTGCCCGCCTAATGGAACGAGTCCTCGCCGCCGGCCTGCTGGCCATGCTGATCTCGATCGTCGCCGGGCCCAAGTTCATCGAGTTCCTGCGCCGGAACGAAATGGGCCAGCACATCCGCGAGGAAGGCCCCGAAGGCCATCGCGTCAAGCAGGGCACGCCGACCATGGGCGGCCTGCTGATGGTCGTCGCCGCCAGCGTCGCGTTCCTGATGCTGAGCCATTACACGACCGAGGGCCTGACCGTCTTCTTCGTCATGCTCGGCTGCGCGGCGGTCGGCTTCCTCGACGACTACACCAAGCTGCGGCACCGGCGGTCGCTCGGGCTCGCCGGCCGCTGGAAGCTCCTCCTGCTCGCGGCGATCACGGTCGGCCTGGCCTGGGCGGTCGAGGACGTGAACGCGCCGACCGAGGTCTACGTCCCCGTCGTGGACTGGAGGCTGGCCCTCTCGTTCGGCTTCTACCTCCTGCTCTTCCTCATCGTCGCCGGCGCGGCGAACGGCGCGAACCTCACCGACGGCATCGACGGCCTCGCGGCCGGAATCGGGATCATCGCGCTGCTCACGTTCACGGCGATGAACGTCGTCGCCTACACCCGCTCGGGGCAGTTCCAGTCGCAGCAGGACCTGGCGTCCCTGGACATGGCGATCCTGGGCGCCGCGCTGATCGGAGGGGCGATCGGATTCCTCTGGTACAACGCCTTCCCCGCCGAGGTGATCATGGGCGACACGGGCTCGATGGCGATCGGCGGCGCGATCGGCGCCTTCGCCGTGATGGGGCGCAGCGAGCTGCTCCTGCTCCTGATCGGGGGGATCTTCGTCATCGAGGCGCTGTCGGTGATCCTCCAGGTCGCCTCGTTCAAGTACTGGGGCCGGCGGATCTTCCTGATGGCTCCGATTCACCATCACTTCGAGATGAAGGCGTGGTCGGAGACGAAGATCATGGTGCGCTTCTGGATCGTCGCGGCCATCCTCTGCGGCGCGGCGTTCGCGCTCTACTACCGGTACTTCCCGGCCTTCCGCCCGGACCTCGTGGGATGACGTTCCTCGTCCTCGGGCTGGCGCGCTCGGGGCGGGCCGCGGCGCTGGCGCTCGCACGGCGAGGCGACCGGGTCGTCGCCGTGGACCGCTCGCCGGACGCCGATCCCGGCAGGCTCGCGGAGTCCGGTGTCGAAATCCGTCTCGGAACCGAGGAGACCTCGTTGCTGGAGGGAGTGGACGTTCTGATCAAGAGCCCCGGGGTGCCGGCGGAGGCGCCTCTCGTCACCGCGGCGCGGGACCGGGGGGTTCCCGTCTGGAGCGAGGTCGAGCTCGGCGGCCGGCTGCTGTCGACGCCGATCCTCGGCGTCACCGGCACGAACGGGAAGACGACCACGACCGCCCTGCTCGGCCGGATGCTCGGCGCCCCGGTGGCGGGGAACATCGGGCGGGCGCTCACGGAGCTCGAAGACGCCGGCCGCTGGATCGTCTGCGAGCTCTCCAGCTTCCAGCTCGAGGACATCCACGAATTCCGCCCGCGGATCGCCGTGCTTCTGAACCTCGAGCCCGACCACCTCGACCGGCACGGGAGCTTCGAGGCCTATAGGGACGCGAAGCTCCGGGTCTTCGAGAACCAGGGGCCTGACGACGTGGCTGTCGTGCCGCGCGGGTTCGGCGAGATCCCCGGCCGGGCGAGGCGCGTCGACTTCTCGGGCGAGGACGCGCTGCCGGCCGAGCCGCGCATCCCCGGAGCCCACAACCGTGAGAACGCTGCGGCGGCGGTCGCCGCCGCCCGCGAGGCCGGGGCGTCCGAGGAGCGGATCGCCGAGGCGCTGCGCGAGTTCCCCGGGGTGCCGCACCGCCTCGAAGAGGTTGCCGACGTCGGCGGGGTCCGGTTCGTCAACGACTCGAAGGCGACCAACGCCGCCGCCGCACGCCGCGCGATCGCGTCGTTCGAGGCGCCGCTCCACGTGATCCTCGGCGGGCTCGGCAAGGACGAGAGCTACGAGGAGCTCGCGGCCGATCTTCGCGCCCACGGCGCCCGTGCGTACCTGATCGGCGCGTCCGCCGACGAGCTGGCGGAGGCGATCGAGGATGCGGAGCGGTGCGGCGACCTCGCCACCGCCGTGCGCGCGGCGGCGGCGGCCGCCGAGCCCGGCGCCGTCGTCCTGCTCTCGCCGGCCTGCGCGAGCTACGACCAGTTCCGGGACTTCGAGCAGCGGGGCGACGAGTTCCGCCGCCTCGTCGAGGAGCTCGCGTGAAGAAGGGTCAGTTCGAGGGGCAGCTGCTGCTGCTGATCACACTGGCGCTCGTCGCCTTCGGGCTCGTGATGGTCTTCAGCGCGACCTCGGGCCAGGCCACCCTCGGCAACGGCGACGCGTCGTACTACCTGCGGAAGCAGGGGCTCTACGCGCTCGTCGGCGTCGTGCTGCTCGTGCTCATG
>DASTWB010000163.1:0-2122 GCA_035758725.1 Gaiellaceae bacterium | reverse complement strand
GAAGCTTCTCGTGTCGCCAGTCGACGGCGATCGGCGCGGCCCATTTCGCCCTCGCCAGGACTCCCACCCGTGCCACGGCCTTCGCCCGCACCTGGACCGAGTCCAGACCGAAGAGCTTGGCGAAGAAGCCGGGGGCGGGTCGTTCGGCGGTGATCTCGATCGTGTCGTTCGGGCTGACCTTCGTCCGGAACTTGACGTTGTTGTCCGTGACCCCTCCGTCGTTGCGGTTGGCGTACTCCACTGCGGCTAGGCGTGCTTGCGACGGGCTCTCCGGGAGCTCCTGGGCCCCCGCGAGCGCTGCGGCGTCGGCGTTCGCCTGCAGCTTGCGGTCCGCGCGATACCACGATCCGACGTCGAGGACCGCGGCCGCCATGCTCAGGAGCGCGACCATGAAGACGACCGTGATGACGGCCGACTGTGCGCGCTCGGATCCGAAGTGCCTGTTCGTGGTCATTCGACTCGCTCCGTGGTTTCGCTGTTGAGCCGGCCGGACTTGACGACGACGCCCAGCAGGTTGATCGAGTAGGGGTAGGACGCGTGGACGCGCACTTCCTCGCCGGACTGCCATGTCGACGTGACATCGACGTTGAGGTCGGAGGACTTGAGGTCGGTCGCCGCGGCGCGCACCTGGTCGATGACCGCCTGATCCGGGTTCTGCAGATGCCGCCCCACGGCGCCCTTCCTGGCACCGGCCCGGACCGCGTCGGTCAGGGTGATGTAGTTGTTGAACGCGATCCCGAACTGGATGACACCGAACAGCAGCAGCGCGAGCAGAGGCAGGACGAGGGCGAATTCCGTCATCGTCTGCCCGTTCTGCGCTCGGAATGAAAATCTCTTGCGGTGGTGCTTCATTGAGGCGATTCCTTGCTGTCGTGACTCAGTGCGGTGGACGTACTTCCTGAAGAAGAGGGGGCGGGTTCTTCGGGCGGCGAAGAACCCGCCCGCCATGCCGAACTAGGTTCTAGGTGATGTAGCCGGCGACCCGGGTAATGGCACCCTCGATGTTCCCGGAAAGGAGGGTCAGAGCACCGAAAACGGCGATCGTAATTACGGCCAAAACGACGCCGTACTCGGCCATGGTCTGTCCCTCCTCGCGCGACTGCAGCGACGCGAAGAGCTTCTGCACTTGTTTCACCTCCCTCCTGCTTCTCGGGCGGCAGGGCGGCGCCGCCGACGACGGCACACTGGAAAAGAAGGAGAACGTTCCCGCTTTCCTCGAGCCTCTGAGTTGTTGGGCAACGCTGAAATTGCTCACGCCGAGCTACCTCTCGTTCGTGCGTTTGGCGTGGCCGCGCCGCCGTTGGCTCAGATGGCGGAGTCATCGTGCGCCGGGCGGCTTGCGCCCATCCCTCGGTCAAGTGATTGCCGGAAGGCATTCCCCTGTTCGGGGGAGTGGCGGCGAGAGGCGCTCCCCGATGAGTGGGTCACATTCCGTATGCGGCCGCGGAACTCAATGGAGATTGGAGATCCGCGCCGATGTGGCGGCCTCGGCGCTCAACGAGAGATGGGAGCAAGGCACATGCCACTACGGAGACATCGCCTTCCAAGCCTGATCACTCGCCTCGTCCTGCTCTCGCTGGCCGCCGTCTGCCTGGCGGTCCTGCGGCCGGCCGGGCGGGCGAACGCGCGCGTGAGAGACCTAGGAGCGCGCCGGCGTCGGTCCGGACTTCGCCGGGCCGCCGTGAGTCTGTCGTTCGCGACGCTGTTCTTCGCGGGCGCCGCCTTCTCGGCGGGCGCGGGCGATCTGCTCGTGCAGGCCGTCGAGGATCAGCACGCGGCCGCGACCGCGTCGCCCGCGGCGGCGGACGAGTCGTCCGCGGAGGATCCCTCCTGCGGCGAGGTGCGTCGCAGCGACTGGGACGCCGAGGACTCGAGCTGCCCCGCCGATGGCGAAGCCCAGTCGGGGGAGGTCGCGAGCGGCGAGGCCGCATCCGAGGCGCCGGCTCAGGCGCCGGCGGAGGCAGCCGGAGCCGCACCCGCGTCGACTCCCGAGACCGCGTCGCCTGAGACAGCGTCGCCCAGCACGGCGGCTGCGATCGCCGCGGCCGCCGGGGACGTCGCCTCCCACGGTGCAGGCTCGAGCGCGTCGCGCGTGCAGGCGCCGTCCCTCCGTGGCGCCGTG
>DASTWB010000101.1:0-11845 GCA_035758725.1 Gaiellaceae bacterium | reverse complement strand
GCGAACTCGATCGCCGCCATCCGCTTGAAGTAGTTCGAGTCGAGCGGCGGCCTCGCGCCGGGCGCCATCGCCGCTGCCTGGCCGGAGACGCGCGCGACCGCGTCGATCGGATGGCCGAGGATGTCGCAGTAGTGGACGCGGGCGCTCCGGCAGAGCGCGCGCATGGCCTCGCGAAGCTCCTGGTCGACGAGCGTGTAGAGGATCACCGCCGGCCTTCCCTTCGCGCGGTCGACGGCCAGGCGGAGGTCGTCCACGGTCTCGACGCGCGGGTGGACGATGTCCTCGAAATCCTGGCCGGGAAACTGCGCCTCGAGCGCCTGGACCAGCCGCTTCGCGGTCGCGCCGGTCGCGTCCGAGATCACATGAAGCTCCACGGTTGCCATGCGTGGCAGCGTAGCGCCGGCCTCAACCAACATGGCCCGGTGGCAGGCACCGGGCCATGTCTCGGCGGGAGGGGGCTTGGTTACTGCGCGGTCTCGGGGCGGGTGCCGAGCTCGACCTTCACGGTGCGCTCGTTTCCGCCGCGGCGGACCGTCAGCTGGATCTCGTCGCCCGGCTTCCTCGCGTCGATCGCCTCGCGGAGCGCGTCGCCGCTGTCGATGGAGTTGCCGTCGACCTCGGTCACGACGTCGTTGGCCCGCAGGCCGGCGTCAGCAGCCGGGCTTCCGGGGACGACGTTGACGATGCGCGCCTGGCCGCTGTCCGGGAGGCTGACGCCGAGATAGGCGTGCTCGACCTTGCCGTCCTGGATCAACGCCTCGGCGACCCGCTTGGCGGTGTCGCCGGGAACCGCGTAGCCGATCCCGTCGCTGCCGCCGGACTCGCTGCGGATCTGCGCGGCGACGCCGACCACACGACCCTGGGTGTCGAGCACCGGGCCGCCGGAGTTGCCGTGGTTGAGGGCCGCGTCGGTCTGGACGGCGTTCTCGATCGTGAAGCCGTTCGGCGACTGGATCTCGCGGCCGACGGCGCTGATCACGCCGGACGTCAGCGTGCCCTCGAGCCCGAACGGGCTCCCGATCGCGATGACGGGATTCCCGACCTGGAGCGACCCCGACGGGGCGAAGCGAAGGGGCGTCAGCTCCGAGCTCGGCCGGTCGACGTCCAGCACGGCGATGTCGGTCGAGGCGTCCGTGCCCACCACCTGGGCCGAGACCTCCGTGCCGTCCGAGAACTGCACGCGGACGGAATCCGCCCCGTCCACGACGTGCTGGTTCGTGACGATGTGGCCTTCCTCGTCGATGACGAAGCCGGAGCCGGTCGCCTCACCGGGCGTCGGGTCCGAGAAGGGGCTCTGCTGCTGCTGGCCGCTGTTCGCGGCGTGCACCTCGACGACGGAGTCCTTGACCCGCTTGTACACCGCGGCGGTCGACGACGTCGTCTCCGCCACCGGCTCGTTCCCGCCGGTCGCTGCCTGCGGTGCAGGGCTCGAGTCGGTCTCGACCGCAACGGCCGCGCCCACCGCGCCCCCGACGCCTGCTCCCAGGAGCAGCGCGGCGGCAATCGCTGCCAGTTGCTTGCTCATCGTGTCTCAGTCCTTTCCATGGCTTTGTGTGCCTCCATGGAACCTGTGGCGTCTAAGAGCCGCCTGAGAAGCCGGTTGTCCTTGGGTTAAGGCGGGTTAACGCGGAATCTGCGCGAGATCCCCCAACGCGCCGAGCGTGTCGCGGACGTCGAGGAGCAGCCGAAGGCGGTTCTCGCGGAGCCTCCGGTCCTCGGCCATCACGAGCACGTCCTCGAAGAACCGGTGCAGCACCGGGCCGAGGCGCGCGCCGGCCTCCACCGCCGCCTCGAAGTCGCCGGTCTCCAGCGCGGCCGCGATCTCCGGCTCGACTGCGGCGAGGGCGTCGGCGACCTCCTGCTCCGCGGGCTCCACGAGGAGACGGAGGTCGAGCTTGGCCGCGGCCTGCTCCTTCTCGCCGAGGCGGCTCGCGCGGATGTACGCCGTGTGGATCGGCTCGAGCCGCTCGTCGGGCAGCGCCGCGAGCGCCTGGGCGAGCCGCGCGACCGAGCCGAGATCCGGCACCGTGGCGGCGCGTGCTGCTCGGACGAACTCGACCGGAACGTCGCCGAGAAGACCCTCCAGCCGCTCCTCCACGAACTCGCCCACCTCACCGGCCAGGAGCCCGCGCGGGATCGTCAGTCCGCCCTCTGTGGCCAGCCTGCCGAGGCCGATCGCGGCTCGGCGAAGCCCGAAGGGATCACGCGAGCCGGTCGGCCTGTGGCCGAGGGAGAACGAGACCGACAGCGTGTCGATCTTGTCCGCCGCGGCCAGAACGCGGCCGGGCTCGGTCTCCGGCAGGGGCCCTCCGGCGGCGTCCGGGAGGTACTGCTCGGCGATGGCCGCGCTGACCGCCTCCGGCTAGCCGGCCAGCCGGGCGTACTCGGCGCCGATCGCACCCTCGAGGTCGGGGACCTCGCGGACGAGCTCCGCTGCCTGGTCGGCCTTCGCCAGACGAGCCGCCTCGAGCGACGCCTCGCCGCCGCCGAGCCGGTCGACGAGCCGGATCAGGCGGTCCGTCTTGTCGGCGAAGGTGCCGGCCTCCGCGAAGTAGACGATCGAGCCGAGTCGCTCGGCCAGCTCGTCGATGCCCGCGGCGAGGTCGCGCTCGAACGTGAAGCTGGCGTCGTCGAGCCGTCCCTCGAGGACGTTCTCGTTCCCCCGCCGCACCACGTCGGGATCCCCCCCGTTGGCGACGAACGCGAAGCGGTTGCCGCCGAGCGGGAAGTACCGCTGATGCGACTGCATCGCCGTCTCGACGACGGGCGGCGGGAGCGAGAGGAAACGCTCGTCGAACGTGCCCTCGAGCACGACGGGCTTCTCGGCGAGGTGCACGACCTCGCGGAGCTTCCGGAGCGGGTCGCTCCAGTCCCCGAGGGCGTCGAGGCCCTCCCGGATCAGCCGCTCGCGCTCCGCGGGGTCCGGCTCGACGTCCGCGGCGCGCAGCGTGTCGACGTACGCGTCGGCGCTCGCCACCTCCACCTCGCCGTGCGTGAAGCGATGGCCCCGGGTCGTCGTTCCGTGGCCCTCGACGGCATCGGAGCCGAGCCGGGCGCAGGTCCAGCGGACCGGTCGCGCGAAGCGGAGGCCCGAGGCGTCCCAGCGCATCGTCTTCCCGAACGCGAGGCCCCGGACGACGGCGTCCAGGCCGGCGGGAAGGGTCTCCGCCAGCGCCTGCGCGGGCTTGACGACGCCGAGGAAGCCGTCGCGCTCCTCGAGGTCGTCGGGCGAGACGCCGTGGCGCTTCGCGAAGCCCTCGGCGGCCTTCTCGCGGAGCGAGACGGGCGGGCCCTTGACCCACTCGTCGCCGCTCGGCTCCTCGACGGTCACGAGGATCGCCAGCCGCCTGGGCCCGACGAGCACCTCGTCGGGCGGCGCGCCGAGGTGACGCTCGCTCAGCCCCGGGAGCTGCGCCCGGGCCTCGTAGACCGAGGCCGCCGGCAGCTCCTCGCACCCGATCTCAAACAGGAGCTTCGGCAAGGTACTCCTGCGCGACGCTCCGGGCCAGATCGCGGACCCGCCCGATGTAGGACGCCCGCTCGGTGACCGAGATCGCGCCGCGTGCGTCGAGCAGGTTGAAGGTGTGCGACGCCTTGAGCGCCTGGTCGTAGGCGGGGAGCGGCAGGTTGCGCTCGAGCAGCCGAGCGCATTCGGCCTCGTAGTCCGCGAAGTGCCGCATCAGCATCTCGACCGACGCCTCCTCGAAGTTGTACGCCGAGAACTGGCGCTCGTTCTCCCGGTAGACGTCGCCCCAGGTCATCCCCGGCGCCCACTCGAGCTCGAACGCGCTCCGCTTGTCCTGCAGGAACATGGCCAGGCGCTCGAGGCCGTACGTGATCTCGCCCGAGACGACGTCGACGTCCATCCCGCCGAGCTGCTGGAAGTAGGTGAACTGGGTCACCTCCATGCCGTCCACCCAGACCTCCCAGCCGAGTCCCCAGGCGCCGAGCGTCGGGCCTTCCCAGTCGTCCTCGACGAGCCGAACGTCGTGTCGTCTGGTGTCGATCCCGACCGCCTCCAGGGAGCCGAAGTACTCGTCGAGGATGTCCTCCGGCGCGGGCTTGAGCACGACCTGGAGCTGGAAGTAGTGCTGGAAGCGATACGGGTTCTCGCCGTAACGCCCGTCGCTGGGGCGGAGACACGGCTCCACGTACACCGTGCGCCAGGGCTCCGGCCCGAGGCAGCGGAGAAACGTGGCGGGGTTGAACGTTCCCGCGCCGAGCTCGGTGTGGTACGGCTGCATGACGACGCAGTCGCGCTCGGCCCAGTAGGCCTGAAGCGCTCCGATCATCTGCTGGTAGTTCAGTGCCACGGGTCGGGCAATCCTACGGACGGGCGTGCACGCCCTCGGGCTCACCTGCCGGGGCATGGCGCCGCAGCGGCGAGATCAGGAGCGCGACCGCTGCGCCGACCGCGGCTGCGACGAAGCTGATCCAGAAGGCCGTCGTGAACGCCGACTCCTGCGGGATGCCGACGCCCTCGATCGTCTCGGCCGTCAGGATGGCCGCGCCGACCTGGCCGCCGACCACGCCTCCGATCGTTCGCATGACCGTGTTCATGCCCGTGGCCACGCCGGTCTCCGTCGGCCGGACCGCGGTGACGATGATGTTCGCCATCGCCGCGAACGTCATCGGGATGCCGAGGCCGAAGACGAGCATCGCGACGACGACCTGCCACGGCTCCTCGTGCCACTCCGCGAGCAGCGCGAGGGCGATCGCCGCGAGCAGGAGGCCGAGACTGAGCGGCCACTTGGAGCCCCAGCGCCGGCCGAGGATCCCGGCGAGCGGGCCCATGAAGAAGCCGGCAACCGCAGCGGGCACGAGGTAGAGGCCGGTGGTCGTGGCACTCGCGCCGAAGCCGTAGCCGGCCAGGTCCTCGGAGATCTGGACGAAGTTCGGCACGAGCACGAACGACCCGAACATCGCGAACCCCGCGATCAGACCGGTGAGGTTCGCGAAGAAGACCGGCCTGCGAGCAAGCATCCGCATGTCCACCATGGGGTCGGGCACGCGCGTCTCGGCGTACCCCCAGGCGAGAAGCGCGACCGCGGCAACCGTGAAGAGCCCGACGACGCGCCCCGATCCCCAGCCCCAGCTCTCCCCTTCGGTCAGGGCCACGAGCAGGGCGACGAGGCCGATCGAGAGGAGTGTCGCGCCGACGAAGTCGACGCGGGACGGCGACTTGATCGGCGATTCGGGGACGAAGAGGTGGACGAGCGTGGCCGCGATTCCGACCGCCACCGCCCCGACGACGAACAGCCAGTGCCACGAGAGCGAGTCCATGATCACGCCCGACAGCACCAGGCCGAGCCCCCCACCCACCGCGAACACGGCGGACACGGCCCCGACCGCCACGCCGACCTTCTCGGCGGGAAACTCGTCCTTGATGATCGCGAAGCTGAGCGGGAAGACGGCGGCGCCGGCGCCCTGGAGCACCCGACAGGCGATGAGCACGGCGATGTTGGGCGCGAAGATCGCCGCGACGCTGCCCGCGAAGAAGATGAGCAGGCTGATGAGGAGCAGCCGCTCCTTCCCGTACTGGTCGCCCAGCCGGCCGAGAAGCGGCGTCGCCACCGACGCCGAGAGCAGGAAGCCGGTCAGGAGCCACGTCACCCACGCCGTGGTCGTGTCGAACTCGCGCTGAAGCGCCGGAAGCGCCGGCACGACCATCGTCTGCTGCAGCGCGATCGAGATCCCCGCCAGGATCAGGATCGCCAGGGTGAAGTTGTAGTGCTGCCGGTGGGCCGTCGGCTCCGTCACCGTGTCCGCCTGGGTCGCTCCATGACCCGCTCGGACGGCGGGCCGAACCCGAACTTCTCGTAGAGCGCGTGTGCGTCGGCGGTGTGCAGCAGCCACCGCGAGTCGGCGTACGGGCCGTTCTCGATCATCTCCCGGACGAGCTCGACGCCGAGACCCCGGCCGCGGTACTCCGGGAGCACGTAGACGTCGGCCAGATAGGTCAAGTGCGAGTCGCCGATCGCGCGGGCGAAGCCGACCTGCCGCGCGCCGTCGTAGACGCCGACGACGCGGATCGCGTCGCGGACGAACTCCTCCTGCGTCTCGCGCGGCCGGCCCGGCGCCCAGTACGAATGGTTCGCGATGAAGTCGTGGACGGCGTCGACGTCGACGCGGTCGCGGTCGTCGTCGAGCTCGAGGCCCCCGGGAAGGCCGCGCTTCACGCCGAGAGCGTGCGGAGGCGGAAGCCCCCGTGGAACTCGTACGACGAGGCGATGACGGCGAGCGCGTCACGCGCCGCCCTGGCCGTGAGCTCCACGGCGGCGGCGTCCGCCAGCGGTGCGCGGAGCAGGCCCTCGATCCCCTGCAGCCCGGCGGCCGAGAGCGGGAGCGCGTCCGCCCGGCAGTTCTCGCAGACGGCGCCGCCCGCCCTGGGCGAGTAGCCGACGAGACCGGTCTCGCCGCCGCACTCCGCGCAGCTCGTCAGATGCGGCAGGTAGCCGGCGAGCCAGAGCAGCTTCAGCTGGAAGGCCAGCACGAGCGGGTCCAGCGCCGGCCGCGCGTCCCTCGGCTCGGCCTCGTCGAGCAGCTCGAGGAAGCGCGCGAGCGCGCCGAAGGCGCGGTCGTTCGCCTCCTGCTCCGGAAAGAGCCGGAGCATCGCCTCGAGCCCGATGAAGCCGACGGACAGCCGGTAATGGCCTTCACGGGAGGCGCTGTGCGGGTCGATGAGCTGGACGCCGGTGATCGTCTGCAGCTCGCCTCTCCCCTCGTGCAGCACGAGCTCGACGTGGCTCAGCGGCTCCAGCCGGCCGCCGAACCGCGACTTCGTCCGGCGGATCCCCTTGGCGACCGCACCGACCCTCCCGCGGTCGAGCGTGTAGAGGTGCAGGACGCGGTCCGCCTCGCCGAACCGGAGCGAGCGCAGTACGATCGCCTCGGTCTTGTAGCTCCGGCCGGCCATGGCTCAAGTGTAGAAGCGGGATCCGCCGGGGAAGATCATCGGCATGGCGCGGATCAAGGTCTACTCGACACGCTGGTGCGGCTACTGCGTCCGCGCCAAGGCGCTGCTCGAGCAGCGGGGCATCGAGTTCGAGGAGATCACGCTCGACGACGACCCCGCCTTCCGCCAGACGATCTTCGACCTGACCGGCGGCTGGACGGTGCCGCAGATCCTCATCGACGACAAGCCGATCGGCGGGTACGTGGAGCTCTGGAGGCTCGATCAGGCCGGCGGCCTGGACGAGTTTCAAGAGGCCGCGTAGACGCACAAGCGCCGCTCCGGCACGGCGCTTGCGTTGACTTCGCCCGCGCCCTGGCGGACGCTACGGGAATGCGTGCCTGTTGTCACGTCGGGTCGTGGGTCATCGCGGTCGTCGGCGTGGTCGCGCTCGCGCCGAGGGCCGGTGCCGCCGCGATCCCCATGTGCGCTCCCGCCACCGGCGACGAGCCGCCGACGGCGTCCTTCTCCCTTCAGGAGGGCCAGTCCACGGAGCTGCGTCTCGGCAGGAGGCAGTCGGTCGACACCGATCTCGATTTCACGGTGGGAGGCTGTCGCTTCCGTCGCCGGGAGAATCTCCAGGTTGCGGTCCGGTCGTTCCGCAAGGACGGCGCGAAGCTGAACCCGGACAACGTCGAGGCGCGCGCAAGCGCGCTCGGCGACGAGGCCGTCCTCACGGTGACCGTTCGACGCGAAGCCGGGACCGAGCCCGGACGCTACACGGGCGCCGCCATCATCGAGCCGGGCGCAGAGCACGGTCAGAAGGTTCGCGTGCCGCTCTCCGTGACCGTCCAGTACGGCGACATGTCTCGGGTCGCGTGGATCTCGTTCGTCGTCACCTTCCTGCTCGGTTCGCTCGTCGTGACGCTGAAGGGGCTCGCCTCGGGATCGGCGCACGCGTTCGGGCTTCCGCCGTACAAACCTACGACGATCGCGCTCGACCTGCTCGCAGCCGGCACCGGGCTGCTCGCGGCCTTCGGGGTATGGAAGAGCGAGTACTTCAACAGCCCGACGTGGGGCTCGAACGACCCGTTCTGGGACGGTGTCGACCTGGTTCTCGTCATGCTCGCCGGGTACATCGCCGCCGCGACTGCAGCGACGATCGCAACGGATCCGCCGCGCCGGCGCGCCGCCTAGCTACTGGATCGTGAGCGGGGTCCCGACCGGCATCAGCCGTGCGAGGCGCAGGATGTGGCCGTTCTTCATCCGGATGCAGCCGTGCGAGACACGGCCCGGGAGCAGATGCGGCTGGTTCGTCCCGTGCAGGCCGATGAACCCGCCGCCCGGCCAGTCGGTGAGCACGGCCGACCGCGCGCTCGTTCCGAAGGCGAGCGGGCCGTACACGGGGTTGCCGAAGCCGTAGAGCTGGTTCCGGATGTAGAACTCGCCGCGCGGTGTCGGCCAGTGGGGCTGTCCGACGCCGACAGGAGCACGGAAGACGACCTTGCCGCGGCGGTAAAGCGTCGCCGTGAGCCGGCGGCGGTCGACGACGAGGCGTGTTCGCACTTCCTTCCAGTCGCTCAGCACCTTGCGCTTCACCCAGCCGGTCCGGCCGTTCGGCAGCGTGGCCAGCCGAACCCGGATCCAGACGCCGCGCCTCGTGCGCCGGCCGTCGAGCGTCAGCACGAGGTTGGTGGTCCCCTCCGGCGTCCAGCGGCTGAGCCGTCCGACGACGGCCGACGTGCGCCGCGGAGCGCTCCGGGCGACTCCCGTCCGAAGCACGAACGCATACCGGTACATGTGCGCCTTCTCGCTGCTGAGAACGAAGCGCTCCGGCTTGGGCCGCGCCGCCGTCGCTGCGGCGGGGGCTGCAGCCGGATTCGAGCCCGACCAGACGGCCGGGATCGCGGAGGCGGGCAACGCGAGACAGAGCGATGCCGCGCCGACCAGGGAAGCGCGGAAGCTCGACGCCATGAAGCGCGGAACTCTAAAGCAGATCTCGGCCGGCCGACCCTGATCGGGCATCAGCTGCTAGCGGATCGTGACGGGTGTGCCGACCCGCATCAGCCGGTCGAGCCGGCGGATGGCGGGGTTCCGCATCCTGACGCAGCCGTGCGAGACCCGGCCGGGCAGGATCTCGGGCTGATTCGTCCCGTGGATGCCGATGAAGCCGCCGCCCGGCCAGTCGGTGAGGACGGCGGAACGCCCGTTCGTCCCGAACGCGAGCGAGCCGTAGATCGGATCGGTGAATCCGGTCAGGCGCTCGCGGATGTAGAAGCGGCCGGCCGGCGTCGGCCAGCGCGGCTGCCCGACCCCGACGATCGTCCTGAAGATCGGCCGCCCGCGCTTGAAGAGCGTCGCGCGCAGCTTCGCGCGCTCGATCACGAGGTGGGTGTCGACCTCCTCGAACGAACCGACGGCGTCGCGGGGGATCCAGCCCAGCTTCCCGTTGGGCAGGGCAGGCAGCGGGACGCGCACCCAGTAGCGGCCCTGCGCGTCGATCAAGCCTCTCGAGAGGAAGACAACGTGCGGCACGTGCTCAGGCGTGAATTCTCGCAGCCGCCCGACGACGCGCGAGGTCTCGTTCGGGGCGGCGTAGGCCGCGACCGCGCGCCTGAGGGCGGCACTCTGGGAGCGTCCGGCCGGGTTCCTGCTCGAGAGCCGGAACGAGCGCGCGGCCGTCCGGCCGACGTGGACTCGGAGCGTGATGCGAACCGACGCGCCGCCGTCGACCGCCCTGAAGACGAGCTTCCATTCGCCCCGCTGGCCCGTGCGCGGCCTCCAGCGGAAGTCGGCGCGGGCGGGCGCGTCGCCGAGCGGGACCATCCGGGCGCCGGCGGGGAGCCGGTCGGCGTGGATCCGGATCGTGGAGCCGAACGAGCCCGCCGCCTCGAGCGGGATCCGCAGCTCACGGCCGACGCCGGCGGCGAAGGCCGTGCCGTCGTCGGGCGTGCTGCCCTGCCAGATGATCGTGGCCGAGGAGCCGCCCGCGGCCGAGGGCGCGAGCACGGCGAGGGCGGCCGCCACCATGGCCGGCAGTGCCATCCATGTCGATCTCGCCTTCATCGCTGACCCCAGTCTCGTTCTAGCAGAGAGAAAGAGGGCGACCCTCCGGGCCGCCCTCTCTCGCCGATCCGCGTTCTCTCCGGGACTAGCCCGTGAAGGGCGGCCTCGTCCGGGCCCTGACCCGGCCCTTCGCGCCCTTGCCCTTCTTCTTGGCCTTCTTGACCTTCTTGGCCTTGGGCTTCTTGTACTGGTCGATCGCCGGGCTCCGCTTGAGCACGGTGATGACGTCCTTCGGAGTGACGACCCTCTTGACGCTGACCGCCGCGTCCTGCGCCGCCGAGGACGCATAGCCGACGCCGCCCACCGAGGCGAGCGCGAGCAGCATGACGGCGGTCAGTGCACCGACGAAGGCGACGCGAAGCGAGCCTACGCGGGAGCGACCGTCGTTCCTGACACGCGCCTCGAGGCGACGCGTGAACTCCTGTGCAGGCTCGGGGCGGCCGGCCCGCAGCTCGGCTTCGAGGTCGAGGCCCTCGTGCCGTCTCCGCCAGTAACGCATTTCAGTGAACCCCCTGGAAGTCGTTTCAATGGTCTTGCAGGGGTACTACCGCGACGCCTCTCGTTTCCTTACAGGCTCGTCCTCGTCGACGCCGAGGATTCCGCGCAGCCGGCCGAGCGCGCGGTGGAGAGCGACCTCGATCGCGTTCGTGCGCGCACCGAGGAGCTCGGCGATCTGGCGCGCCGTCAGGTCCGCTCCGTAGCGGAGGGCGATCAGCTCGCGGTCCCGCTCGTCGAGCCCGGCGACCGCCCGGGAGACGGTGAGGCGGCGGATCGTCTCCTCCTCGAGGTCGGACGTGTCGACGGCGTCCACGTCCTCGGTCGCGTACTCCATCTTCGACCAGCCGCCGTCGATGCAGCGCTTCGCGATGCCGAGGAGCCAGGCCACCGGCTCGCCCTTTGCCGGGTCGTAGCTCTTGCGATAGCGAAGCGCGCGCTCGAACGTCTCGCTCGTGACGTCCTCGGCGTCCGGCCCGTCGCCGAGGCGGTAGGCGGCGTAGGCGTAGACACGCCTGATCAGCGGCTCCGGGTTGGCCAGGGGATCTCGGCGGAACACCTACTGCGCCTCTGTCTGCCGGAACTCGCGGATCTCGTCGCTGAGCGGGTTCAGCCGCTCCGCCTCTCGGAGCGCCCGCTCGCGTTCGGCTCCCGAGCTGGCCTCGGCGAGCCGGAGCCAGAGCAGCCAGTCGCCCGGCTCCTTGTCGATCGCCTCTCGGAAGCTCCTTCGCGCGCCGGGGATGTCGCCCTGCCCGAGCTGGGCCTCGCCGAGGCGCTGCCACGGCTCCGACGACCACGGCGCCCAGTCCTGCGCCTTCCGGGCCTCGGCGGCCGCCTCGCTCCAGTCGGGCGGGCTTGCGACAGCGGCGTCGTCGCTCGCCGCGAGCGCGCTCGAGCCGACCAGGCCCACGAACGCCGCTCCCGCCATGCACGCGGCGACCGCCCCGACGGCGATCCGGAGGCGAAGGCCGGGGACGAGCTGGGAGCCGGGGCGCGCCCGAAGCGCGATCAGCGCCGCTCCGCACGCGAAGGCGGCAACCGTGATCGCGGGCAGCTCCCAGTCCCAGTCGGCGCCCGCGTGGACGAGGTAGGCGACGTACGCGCCGAAGGCACCGGCTGCGAGCGGGTGGCGTCGGGCGCCGAACGCTGCGGCCACGGGTGCGGCGAGGGCGACGAGGAGCGCCGCGAGCCCGATCGGGCCGAGCTCCCCGAGCGTCTCGAGGTAGAGGTTGTGGCCGTCGCGGACCTTGTGGTCGATCGGGCGGTGCTCGTTCCAGTACTGCTCGTACGTCCCGGCGCCGCCGCCGAGGAGCGGGTTGTCCGCGTACTCGTTCCAGGCCTCCTTCCAGATCTCCGGCCTGTAGCTACCGGAGAAGGTGAACAGGCGCCGGC
>DASTWB010000064.1:0-12604 GCA_035758725.1 Gaiellaceae bacterium | reverse complement strand
GATGTCCTGCTGCCACAGTCCCAGCATCTCCAGACACAACGACCGAAGCGGCCCGTTGGGTACGGCCTAGTCCGGCGAGACCGCAGCTTCGAGCGTTTCGACGATCTCGGCCAGCTCCATGTCGTCGGCGAACAGGATCTCCAGCCGGCCGCTCCTGACCCTTGCGGAACGCCCCGTCAACAGCTCGGTGGCGGCGCGGGCGCGATCTGCAAGAACGGGATCAGAAGGAGTCCGGCTGGACCTCCGTGGCTTGCGGCGCGCACCCGCCCAGCGAGCCGCACGCTCGGCCTCGCGCACGGAGAGCCCACGCCGGACGATGTCGCGTGCCAGGCGGCGGCGGTCCTCATGATCCGGAACGGCGAGAACCGCGCGTGCGTGCCCCTCGCTCAGCTCGTTCCGCTCGAGCATCGCGAGGACGTCCTCAGGCAGATCCAGGAGACGCATGCGATTGGAGACCGACGGCTTGGAGCGACCGACCTGGTCGGCGATCTCGCCGAGGCCCAGCTCGAACTCGTCGATGAGCAGGGCGTAGGCGCGTGCCTCCTCCACGGGCGAGAGCTGCTCGCGCGCAACGTTCTCGACGAGGCCGAGCAACAGCGCCTCGCGGTCGCCGCTCTCCCGGACCACGGCCGGGATCGTCTCGAGCCCGGCCTCCCGAGCGGCGCGCCAGCGCCTCTCGCCGGCGATCAGCTCGTAGCCGCCCTCCCGGCGGGAGCGGACGACGACCGGCTGCACCATGCCCTGCGCGCGAATCGAGTCCGCAAGTCCGGCTGTCGCCTCGTGGTCGAACCGCCGACGGGGCTGGCGCGGGTTCGGGTGGACGAGGTCGGTCGGCAGGTTGGCGAGCTCGGCCGACGGCTGGCCGCCGATGAGCACCTCGAGCCCGCGGCCGAGGCCCCTGCGGGGGCTAGCTGCGCTCGACAAGCTCCATCGCCGCCTTCCAGTAGGCGTCGGCGCCGGCCGACCGGCGGTCGTAGGCGATCACGGGAAGCCCGTGGCTCGGTGCCTCCGCGATCCTGACCGAGCGCGGGACGCGGGTCCTGAAGAGCAACGGCCCGAAGTGGCGCTCGAGCTCCGAGCCGACGTCGGCCGCGAGGTTCGTGCGTCCGTCGACCATCGTCAGCAGGAGGCCGGCGATCGTGAGCTTCGGGTTGAGCCGCGCGCGTACGGCCTCGATCGAGCCCAAGAGCTGCGCGACGCCTTCGAGGGCGTAGTACTCGGCCTGGACCGGGACGAGCACGCGGTCGGCGGCGGCCAGCGCGTTCACGGTCAGCGGGCCGAGCGACGGTGGGCAGTCGAGGAAGACGAACCGGTAGCGGTCCGAGACGCCTTGCAGCGATTCGGCCAGGAAGTGCTCGCCGTTCCGGAGGTGGGCGAGCTCGACGGCTGCGCCGGCGAGATCGGTGCGAGCCGGGATGAGCTCGAGGTTCGCGAACCGGGTGCGGCCCGCAAGCTCGGAGGCGCGCGCGCCGTCGAGCAGGTCGAAGCTCGAATGCCCGTTCGCCTGCTCGCCGAGCCCCGAGGTCGCGTTCGCCTGCGGGTCGAGGTCGATGAGGAGCGTCGGCTCGCCGGCCTCGGCAAGGCAGGCGGCGAGGTTCACGGCAGTCGTCGTCTTGCCGACGCCGCCCTTCTGGTTCGCGAGCGCGTAGATGGCCACGGCACAGCCACCGTACTCACGCCAACGGACGTTTCCTGGCCATTCCGGGGCGACGGGGGAAGCCCGGCGGAGTCGGCCCGAGCTTCGGGATCAGGAGCAGGCCGTCGCGCTCCTCGGGCTCCCCCCCGGCCAGCACCTTGGCGACCCGAGCCACGGCAGAGAGATCGGCGCTCGGCCCCACCCAGAGCACCGCGGTGCCGCCGGAACGGACGAGCGGGAGCAGCCACTCGGCGGCGACAGGGGGCGGGGCGAGCGCCTTCGCGACCGCGACGCCGTAGCGATCGGTCTCCTGCTCCTCGGCGCGGCCCCAGACGACCTTCAGGTTCGGCAGGCGATCGCACCAGCGCTCGAGGAAGTCGGCCTTCCGCCGTTCCGCTTCCAGCACCGTCACCTCGCGCTCCGGCAGTGCGGCGGCGAGCGGGATCCCCGGGGCGCCGCCGCCGGAGCCGACATCGACGATCGGCCCTTCGAGAGCGCGGACGACCTCCACGCCGCGCAGGCTGTCTTCGAGCAGCATCCGCCGCGCCTCGCCGGGATCGCGGAGCGAGGTCAGACCCGGTGTTTCGAGGACGGCGTGGAGCCAGTCCTCAAGAAGCCGGGAAGACGACGACATAGCGATTCGGCTCGGTCCCCTCGCTCGTCGTCTCGACACCGTCCAGGTCCTTGAGCTCGAGGTGCACGATCTTCCGCTCGACCGCCGTCATCGCCTCGAGCTCGACACGGTCGCCGCTGCGAAGCGCCTCCTCCCCCGCCCTGCGGGCCATCGCGCTCAGCGACGCCTCGCGCCTCGCCCGGTAGCCGGCCGCGTCCACGATCGCCGGCGTTCCCGGAAGGCGCCGCGCGAGGATGGCGTTCACGAGGTACTGGACGGCGTCGATCGTCTGGCCGTGTCGCCCGATCAGCAAGCCCAGGTCCCGGCCGGAGCACGTCGCGACCACGGCGTCCTCGCGCTCGTGGACGTCGACGCGGCACTGGATGCCCATTCCGCCGGTGATTCGGGTGACCAGCTCGCGGACGAGCGAGGCGAGCTCGCTCTCGTCCGGTGGCGAGGCCTCTTCTGCGCGCTCTTCCGACGGAGCGACGCCGTCCGCCTCGACGGTGGCCACGACGCGCGCGGGCGAGTACCCGACACCCAGAAGCCCCCTCTCACCTTCGGACACGACCTGAAACCGCACCGCGCTCTTGTCCAGGCCGGGGCTCAGCCGCTCGAGCTCCCGGAGGGCCGCCCACTTCGCCTCGCCGAGCGTCTCTCCCGTCGCCTCGACGGTGAGCTCGTCGGTCACCGCCGCGCGCCCCGCTTGCGCTTCCGCTTCACCCGACGCGGCGGCCCCGCGGGCTTCGGCTCCTCGACCGCCTCCGCGGGGGCGCCGTCATCGGTGCGTTCCTCTTTCGGAGGCGTCCTCGACGACCGTTTCGCCGGCGGAGCGGCCGTCTGCTGGCGCAGGCCGCGCGTCACGATCCCCTGGCCGACGGTCCACAGGTTCGTCGTCATCCAGTAGATGAGGAGGCCGACGGGAAAGGTGGTCCCGCCCGGCGGGTTGAGGATGAAGATCAGGAAGACGAACGGCAGAAGCAGGAAGATGACGCGCTGACCCCTGCTCTGCGTCGGCATGAACCACGACGACGCGACCTGGCTCGCGATGTAGACGCCGAGCAGGACGTAGCCGGACCAGTGTTCCGTGATGTTCGCGGTGATGTCCGGGACGAAGTTCAGCCAGCCGAGGTCGGACTTCGGATACCTCGGGAAGATCTCGTCGTCGAAGTCGCGCAGGACGAAGTACAACGCGAAGAAGATCGGGATCTGCGGGATCACCGGCAGGCACGAGGAGGCCGGGTTGATCTCGTTCTCCCGGTAGAACTTCATGAGCTCCTCGTTCTGCTTGCGGCGGTCGTTCTTGTAGCGCTTCTGGATCGCCTTCATCTCCGGCAGGTGCTGTTGCATCCGCTGCATCGAGTGGATCTGCTTGACCGTGAGGGGGACGAGCAGCATCCGCACGGTGATCGTCAGCGCCACGATCGACCACGCCCAGGTGAAGCCCAGCGTCGTGTGGAGCCACTCGAGCGCCCACGTGAGGACGTCCTCGATCGGCGTGAGGATGGAGAGGAATGCGATCATCGGAAGAGACGCTGGTCCTCCGCGTTGTCGACGCCGCCGTGGCTCCAAGGGTTGCAGCGGAGCAGGCGCCAGCCGGCGAGGATCGTCCCGCGGACGAGGCCGTACTGCTTCAGTGCATCGATCGCGTACTGCGAGCAGGACGGGTGGTACTTGCAGGTCGCCGGGAAGAGCGCTCCGAACGTGTAGCGGTACGCGTAGACGCCCGCGATCCCGACGTACTTCACGCGCGCGCCTTTCCGAGCACCTCTTCGAGCCGCTCGCGGATCCAGTCGGCGCCGCGGCTCTCCTCGGCCTCGGCGAGCGGCGCGCGGACGAGGAGGACGTAGTCCGTCCCGGGTGCGACCTCGGAGATGAGCTCGCGCCAGCCCTCGCGCAGCCGCCGCTTGATTCGGTTCCGGGTGACCGCGCTCCCGATCTTCTTGGGGATGGCGATCCCCAGGCGCACGTCTCCGTCCTCCTCGCCCTCGCGGTCGAACCGGTAGAGAACGAGGTAACGCGTCGACACCGAGCGGCCGTGCCGGTAGACGGTGTCGAAGTCGCGCGAGCGGGAGAGACGGTTGCGGCGTTGCACGGCGGCGGGGCTGGGCCCGCTAGGCGGAGAGGCGCTTCCGCCCGCGTGCACGGCGGCGCTTCAGGATGGCACGGCCGGCCTTCGAGGCCATCCGTTGCCGGAAGCCGTGGCGCCGCTTCCGTCTACGCACGTTGGGCTGATAAGTCCGTTTCACGAAATGAGGTGAGGGAAGAGGGGCGCGCCCACGAAGGCGCCGCGCCAGTATAGAGAGACGATCGAGCGACGATCCTGCAAGACCTTTTCCACAGTCTGTGTGGGCAACAGCCGCGGGGCAAACGCCCTGCGAGTTGCGTGTTTTCCCGCGTGAATACACGTCGGCTAACGTCCCTTTCCACACCTGTGGAGTGTCCTGGGGAAGGCGGAGAAATCCCTGCAAATCGGCGTGTTTTCGAAGTCGGGACATGTCCGCCGATCCTTTTGAACACGCTCTCCGACGCTGCTATGCTCGCCCCTTTCCGGCAGCGCGAGGGAGGCACGACCAGTCAGCGTGGAGCGCCAGCAGTTGCTCACTGCAGAGGATCTGTGGACCGAGGTTTCGGAGCGGCTGCGGGCAGCGCTCAACGACAAGACCTACCGCACCTGGTTCTCGGACGCCGAGGGCACCGACCTCTCGGACGAGTCGTTCGTGCTCGCCGTACCGAACGACTTCACGCGCGAGTGGATCGAGAGCCACTTCCTGGGCCTGATCGACGCGGCCGTCCGCGACGCCACCGGCCAGGAGCGCCGGATCGACCTCTCCGTCAGGCAGGCGGAGAGCGACGGTGAAGCACCGGAGCCGCAGCTCGAGATCGCCGAGCCCTCCCGCATCGAGGGCCTGAACGACAAGTACACCTTCGACTCGTTCGTCATCGGCTCCTCGAACCGCTTCGCGCACGCAGCGGCGCTCGCGGTAGCCGAGGCGCCGGCGCAGGCGTACAACCCGCTCTTCATCTACGGGAGCACGGGTCTCGGCAAGACGCACCTGCTGCAGGCGATCGGGCACTACATCGGCGAGCACGCGCGCGATTTCTCCGTTTGCTACGTGACGAGCGAGCGCTTCATGAACGACTTCATCAACTCGCTTCGCGACAAGCGGATCGAGGGGTTCAAGCAGCGCTACCGCACCTTCGGCGTGCTCCTGATCGACGACATCCAGTTCCTCGAGCACAAGGAGCGGATCCAGGAGGAGTTCTTCCACACCTTCAACACGCTCTACGAGGCGGGCAAGCAGATCGTGATCTCGTCCGACCGGCCGCCACGCCAGATCGCCACGCTCGAGCAGCGTCTGCGCTCCCGGTTCGAGTGGGGGCTGATGACCGACATCCAGCCACCCGACCTGGAGACGCGCATCGCGATCCTCCAGAAGAAGGCCCGCACCGACGGCATCGACGTCCAGGACTCCCAGCTCCTGACCTTCATCGCCGGCCGCGTCTCGACCAACATCCGTGAGCTGGAGGGTGCGCTCACGCGGGTCGTGGCCTTCTCGTCGCTCACCGGCCGGCCGATGACCGTCGACCTGGCCCAGGATGTCCTCCGCGACGTCTTCCCACAGGGGGAGGCCGCCCAGGTCTCGATCGAGCGGATCCAGGACGAGGTCTCCGAGCGCTTCGGCCTCTCCAAGGAAGAGCTCATCGGCGACCGGCGCTCCCAGAACATCGTCTACCCGAGACAGGTGGCGATGTACCTGTCGCGGGAGCTCACGGACTCGTCGCTTCCCCGCATCGGCAGGCACTTCGGCGGCCGCGACCACACGACCGTGATCCATGCGACGTCCAAGATCGCCCGCCTGATTCGCGAAGACCGGTCTGTGTACAACCTCGTGCAAGAGTTGACCGCGCGCATCAAGCAGGTCGGGTAGAACTGTGGATGCCGTAGCGCCGGCCGAGAGACCCTGTTCAAAGGTGCCAGTTACCCCCAGCGAGCATCCCCAGCCGAATGCCGCTCGCCATGCGGGATCGCGCCGTCTTCCCCGGGATTCACACTCCCTACTGCTACTACAACCTTTTCTCTTTTAAATGGTTGAAGCAGAGACTGTGATTGCCGGCACCTCGCTGAAGCTCTCCGTCCCCCGGGAGGAGTTGACCCGCCAGCTCGGCGTGGTTTCCCGTGCCGCGTCGACGAGGACGACGGTGCAGGTGCTCGCGGGCGTCCTCCTTCGGGCCGAGGCGGGCCGGCTGGAGCTCGCTGCGACCGACATGGAGATCTCGCTCCGCTCGTCGCTGGAAGCGCAGGTCGAGTCGGAGGGCGCGATCGTCGTTCCCAGCAAGCTCCTGGCGGACCTCGCGCGGCTGCTCCCGGCCGACGAGGTGTCGATCGAGCATCGCGCGGGAGAGGGCCTCGTCGAGATCGTGAGCGGCTCGGCGGCCTACCGGCTGCACACGTACAACGCCGAGGATTTCCCACGGCTCCCGGAGACCGCGTCGGTCGAGCTGATGTCGATCGATGCCGATGCGTTGCTCGAGACTGCGGGGCGTGTCAGCCGGGCCGCGTCGCGTGACGAGTCGCGCCCCGTGCTGACCGGCATCCTCGTACGCTTCGAGGGCGAGAAGCTCGTGATGGCGGCGACCGACTCGTACCGCCTGGCGGTGAAGGAGACGGCGATGGGGTCGGGCGGGCCCGATCTGGACGCCATCGTCCCGGCCCGCGCGCTCGGCGAGCTGACTCGCATCGCGCAGGGCGCGGGTGAGCTCGAGGTCGGGGTGCTCGAGAACCAGGTGATCTTCGCCACCGACGGGATCCTCCTGACCACGCGCCGCATCGAGGGCCAGTTTCCGAACTACCGGCAGCTGCTGCCGGAAGCGTTCGAGCACGAGCTCGTGCTTCCCCGCGAGGAGCTGCTGGAGGTCGTGCGCCGTGTCTCGGTGATGGCGCAGCGCAACGCGCCGATCCGGATGCGCTTCGCCGAGGGCGAGCTGACCGTCTCGGCCCAGACGCAGGACGTGGGCGAAGCCCGGGAGGCCATGCCGGCGCCGTACGCGGCTGAGCCGCTCGAGATCGGATTCAACCCGGACTTCCTCCGGGACGGGATCGAGTCGGTGGAGGGTGACGAGATTCGCCTTAAGCTGATCAGCTCGCTCCGGCCCGCCGTCATCCAGGGCGAAGGTGACGACTTCTCGTACCTGATCATGCCGATCCGCCTCACCGGCTAGCCCGGGCTGATCGTCGAGACGCTCTCGCTCCGCGACTACCGCTCCTACTCGCGCCTCGAGCTCGCGCTCCGGCCGGGCCTCGTGCTTGCGGTGGGAGCGAACGGTGCCGGCAAGACGAACCTCCTCGAGAGCCTGCATCTCGCGACGCAGGGGTTCTCGCCGCGCACGCGCTCGGACTCCGAGCTCATCCGCTTCGGCGAGCGAGGCGCACGTGTCGCAGTCGCTGGGGAGCACGGTGGGACGCCGGTCGAGATCGAGGTGACGCTCCGGGCCGGGGAGGCGAAGCGCGCGCGGCTGAACGGCGCCGCCCTCCGGGCGGCGGAGGAGCTCCGCACGCGCCTGCCGACGCTCGTCTTCACCCCGGATCGGCTGACGATCGTCAAGGGTGCTCCGGCGGTCCGACGTGCGTACTTCGACCGGGCCCTCGGACGCCTCTTCCCGAGCCGCGCACCCACGCCCGCCGACTATGCGGCCGCGCTGGCACAGCGGAACGGCGCTCTCCGGCGGGTTGCCGCAGGCGTCTCGGCTCGCGAGGCGCTCGAGCCGTGGACGGAGCGGGTCTCGGAGCTCGGGCGGGAGCTCGTGGCAGTGCGCCGGGAGCTCGTGGGCCTCCTCTCGCCGGCGTTCTCGCTTTGCGCCGCGGAGCTCCGGCTCGAGGGCGCCGAGCTGCGCTACGAGGGCGAGCCCGTGACCGCCGAGGCACTCGACGCCCGTCTCGAGCAGGATCTCGCGCGGGGCTTCACGGGAGCCGGCCCCCACCTGCACGACGTCGCGGTCGTGGCCGGCGGCCGCGACCTGCGGAGCTTCGGCTCGCAGGGGGAGCAGCGGCTCGCCGTCCTCGCGCTCCTGCTCGCGGAAGCCGACCTCCTGACAGAGCGGGGCCCCGCGCCGCTGCTCCTGCTGGACGACGTGCTGTCGGAGCTCGACCCCGAGCGGCGGGCGATCCTGGCGGGACGGATCAGGCGGCCCGAGGCGCAGGCGCTGCTGACGGCGACGTCGGCGGCGGCGCTGCCGGGCGAGGCCGACGTGCTGATCGAGGTCACGCCCGGCGCGGCGGTGGCGGCGTGAAGCCCGAACGGATCGAGCACGAGGTCCGGCGAGAGCTGGACCGGTTCGGGACGCCCGGCGCGATCGCCGACGTCGTGGCCGCGTGGCCGGCCGCCGTCGGGGACTCCATCTCGCGAAACGCGTGGCCGGCGCGAATCGCACGGGACGGGACACTCCACGTCTCGACGAGCTCCTCGGCCTGGGCATTCGAGCTCGGCCTGCTCGAGGCCCAGCTCCGCGAGCGGCTCGCGAACGCGCTCGGCGAGCGTGCGCCGGCGTCGCTTCGCTTCGCCCCCGGACGACTCCCCGAGCCTGCCGCCCCGGAGGAATCGGCGGCGGCCAAGCGGGCGCCGCAGGTCACCGAGCAGCACCTCCAGGCCGGAGAGGAGCTGGCCGCTGCGATCTCGGACGAAAACCTGCGCAAACTTGTCGCGAAGGCGGCCGCGGCAAGCCTGGCAAGGCCGCCGGACGACCGCTCCGTCTGATACACTAGTCCGGCCCCCAAAAGCGGCAAAATGCAGGGGTTTTTCTTTTGGCTGAGACAGCGTACACCGCGAAAGACATCACGGTCCTCGAAGGGCTCGAGCCGGTCCGGCTCCGACCCGGCATGTACATCGGGTCGACCGGGTCCAGAGGCCTGCATCACCTTGTTTACGAAGTGGTCGCCAATTCGGTCGACGAGGCGCTCGCAGGCCGCGCCGACCGGATCGAGGTCACACTTCACCCGGACAACTCGGTCACCGTCTCGGACAACGGCTCCGGGATCCCGGTCGACATCATGGCCGAGCAGGGGCTTCCGGCCGTCACCGTCGTCCTGACGAAGCTGCACGCCGGCGGCAAGTTCGGCGGAGAGGGCTACAAGGTGTCCGGCGGCCTGCACGGTGTGGGCGTCTCGGTCGTGAACGCACTGTCCGAGTGGCTGAAGGTGGAGGTCCGGCGCGACGGGACGATCTTCCGGCAGGAGTTCGCCCGCGGCGAGCCGACGACGGACCTGACGACAGCCGGCAAGACCGCGAAGAAGGACACGGGCACGACGATCACCTTCCTGCCCGACCTCGAGATCTTCGACGAGGACGAGTTCGAGTGGTCGACCGAGACGCTCGTCCAGCGGCTTCGCGAGACCGCGTTCCTGACCCGCGGCCTGCGCATCGTCCTCACCGACGAGCGGGAGGGCGAGGTCCGCCACGAGTTCTACTACGAGGGCGGGATCAGGGACTTCGTCGCCCACGTGAACGGCGCGAAGGAGCCGATCCACAAGCGGATCGTCTACCTCGAGGGCGAGATGGAGAACGGCAGCGTCGAGGTCGCCATGCAGTGGAACGGCTCGTACGTCGAGTCGGTCTTCTCCTTCGCGAACAACGTCAACACGACCGAGGGCGGCGCGCACCTGTCCGGGTTCAAGGCGGCTCTGACCGGAACGGTCAACAAGTACGCGCGCGAGAAGGGGCTGATCAAGGAGAAGGAGGAGAACCTCGAGGGCGAGGACGTTCGTGAGGGTCTCGCTGCGGTGATCTCCGTCAAGCTCCGCGACCCGCAGTTCGAGGGCCAGACGAAGACGAAGCTCGGCAACCCCTGGGTCCGAGGCCTCGTCGAGCAGACCGTCAACCAGCGGCTCGCCGAGTTCCTCGAGGAGAACCCCTCCGACGCGAAGCAGATCGTGACGAAGGCGGTGACCGCCCGGAACGCCCGCCAGGCTGCGCGGAAGGCGCGCCAGCTGAGCCGGAAGAGCGCGCTCGAGAGCTCCTCGCTGCCCGGAAAGCTCGCCGACTGCCAGACGAACGATCCGGAGGACGCAGAGCTCTTCCTGGTCGAGGGCAACTCGGCCGGCGGATCGGCGGTCGAGGCGCGGAACCGCGTGAACCAGGCGATCCTGCCCCTGCGCGGGAAGGTCATCAACTCCGAGAAGAACCGGATCAACAAGGTGCTCTCGAACGCGGAGATCCAGTCGATGATCACGGCGATCGGCACCGGCATCGGCGACGAGTTCGACATCGAGAAGCTGCGGTACCACCGCGTGATCGTGATGACGGACGCCGACGTGGACGGCGCTCACATCCGGACGCTGATCCTCACGTTCCTCTTCCGGCAGATGCAGGCGCTCGTCCAGGAGGGGCACGTGTACATCGCTGCCGCGCCGCTCTACCGCGTGAAGATCGGAAACCAGGAGATCTACGTCGAGAAGGAGTCCCAGTTCGAGGATCTCCTCGTCCGCGAGCGCGTGAAGGACATGGAGGTGACCGACCGCAACGGGTCGGCGTTCAAGCTCACGGAGACCCGCTACAAGCGCTTCACGACGGCGCTGGCGGAGTTCGAGGGCTGGGCGTCGCGACTCCGCGCCGACTACGGCCCGCCGACGGTGAACTTCCTGATCGAGCACCGCCTGATCGAGAACTCGGAGACCGGCTCCGACCTTGCGCGGGCGCTGGAGGGGCTCGACGCGGACGGATACGAGCTCGACCTGGTCGAGAAGTCCGCCGAGTCGTTCCGGGTCAAGATCATCGAGAAGGAGACGAGCGCGGCGAGCCACGCCATCGTGCCCGTCGAGCTCCTGACCTCGCCGCACTACGCGAGCCTCGCGCGCTCCTACGCCCGGCTCGTCGAGCTGGTCGGCCCGCCGCCGTTCGCGATCTCGCTCGGCAAGAAGTCGCGGACCGCGGACACCTTCGAGGGGCTCCGCCACCAGGTGCTCGAGCTCGCGAAAGAGGGCATCGAGATCGGACGCTTCAAGGGTCTCGGCGAGATGGACGCCGAGGATCTCTGGGAGACGACGATGAATCCGGCGAACCGGATGCTGATCAGGGTCGAGGTCGAGGACGCCGCCGCCGCCGACGACGCCTTCGCGAAGCTGATGGGCGACCAGGTCGAGCCGCGCCGGCTGTTCATCGAGCAGAACGCCAGGGACGTTCGCTTCCTCGATGTCTAATCTGGAACCGCTCGGCGCCGGACGTATCGAATCGCGCGACCTCGAGCAGGAGCTCCGGTCCAGCTTCCTCGACTACGCGATGAGCGTGATCGTCTCGCGCGCCCTGCCGGACGTGCGGGACGGACTGAAGCCGGTCCACCGCCGGGTCCTCTACGGGATGCACGAGGCCGGCATGCAGCCGAACCGGCCGTTCAAGAAGTCGGCTCGCATCGTCGGCGACGTGATGGGGTCGTATCACCCGCACGGCGACACGGCGATCTACGACACCCTCGTTCGACTCGCGCAGCCCTTCTCGATGCGCTATCCGCTCGTGGACGGCCAGGGGAACTTCGGGAACATCGACGACTACCCGGCGGCGGCGATGCGCTACACGGAGTCGCGGCTCTCACGCATCGCAACCGAGCTGCTCCGGGACATCGACGCCGACACCGTCGACTTCCAGCCGAACTACGACGAATCGCGGCGCGAGCCGTCCGTCCTGCCGTCGCGCTTCCCGAACCTGCTCGTGAACGGCTCGGCCGGTATCGCCGTCGGCATGGCGACGAACATCGCGCCGCACAACCTCGGCGAGGTGATCGACGCCGTCGTCGCCCTCATCGACGACCCGGAGATCGACGTCGACCGGCTGACGCGCCACATCAAGGGCCCGGACTTCCCGACCGGCGCGATCGTCCTCGGCCGCGAGGGGATCCGGGAGGCCTACCGCTCCGGCCGCGGCCGAATCGTGATGCGAGCGCGGGCCCATATCGAGGAGCTGCGCGGGGGCAAGTCGGCCATCATCGTCACCGAGCTGCCCTACGGCGTGAAGAAGGGCGGCGACGCCGGCGTGATCAAGAAGATCGCCGACCTCGTCAACGACAAGGTGCTGACGGAGGTCTCGGATCTCGCCGACCACTCCGACCGGTCGGGGATGCGGATCCAGATCGAGCTCAAGCGCGATGCGATCCCTCAGGTGGCGCTGAACAAGCTCTACAAGCACACGCCGCTCCAGACGACCTTCGGGTTCAACGCGGTCGCCCTTGTCGACGGGGTGCCCCGGACGCTCTCTCTCCGCGACATGCTCCAGCACTACCTCGACTTCCAGCGCGAGGTCATCACCCGCCGCTCGAAGTTCGAGCTTCGCAAGGCCGAGGCGCGGGCGCACGTCCTTCAGGGCTACCTC
>DASTWB010000042.1:0-7011 GCA_035758725.1 Gaiellaceae bacterium | reverse complement strand
AACGGCGCCTGGGACGTCACGGTCTCGCTCGAGGGCTCCGGGGCGCAGTGCCTCGCCGTCCACCCGTCCGACGGGGACACGGTCTTCGCCGGCCTTCGCGAGCACGGACTCCGCCGCACGCGTGACGGCGGCGAGAACTGGGAGGACGTCGAGCTTCCGGAGCCGGGGGTCTTCTCCGTCGCGGTCTCCGCGGCCGACGGCGCGGTCTACGCCGGCTGCGAGCCGAGCCGGCTCTTCCGCAGCGACGACGGCGGCGACTCCTGGCGTGCGCTCGACGCGCTGCTCGAGCTCCCTTCCCGGCCCTCGTGGAGCTTCCCGCCGAGACCGTGGACGTCGCACGTCCGCTGGATCGCGCCGAGCCCGCACGACGCCGACCTGCTCCTCGTCGGGATCGAGCTTGGCGGGCTGATGCGCTCCGTCGACGGCGGCGAGACCTGGGAGGATCACCGGCCCGGAGCGCAGCGTGACGTCCACTCCCTCGCCTGGCACCCGCGTGAGCCGAGCCGTGCCTACGAGGCAGGCGGCGGCGGCTCGGCGTGGAGCGGCGACGGCGGCGAGACCTGGCACCCGGCCGACGACGGGCGCGACCGCAACTACACCTGGTCGGTCGCGCCGGACCCCGCCGACCCGGACGTCTGGTTCGTGAGCGCGAGCACCGGCCCGTTCGCGGCCCACGGCGGCCGGGACGCTCAGGCGCGGATCTACAGGCGCCACGGGGAGGAGCCCTGGATCGAGGTTGCCGATCCCGGTCGCGCGATGCCCTATGCGCTCGCGTTCGCGCCGGACGGACGCCTCTTCGCCGCGCTCTCCGACGGTCGCGTCCTCGACGGGTCGGAGTGGCGGCCGCTCGAGCTTCGAGGAGCCGCGGTCGAGAGGCTGCACGCGCTCGCCGCGGCGGCCTGATCGGCATCCACGCGGGCTCGTCGAATCTGGACGATTAGACGACCAACCGCGTGGGTAGACTCAGTTCCCTTGTACGCGGAGGCCGGGTCGAGGGCGGTGTATCTCCGCCGCAAGCGCGCTGCTCGAAGGCGGCTGGCGGTGCAGTGGACCATCGTCTTGGCCACGATCGTGCTCGTGGCGGCGATCGCGGTCGGATTCGTCTTCTCCGGCTCGGCGCGGAAGCTTCCGGACGGAGCCACCGTCGCAGGCATGCCCGTCGGCGGGCTGACCGGGGCGGAGGCGGTTCGCCGGCTCGAAGGGCGCTACGCCGAGACGCGCCAGGTTCCGGTCACGTTCACGGCCGGTCCGCGGACCTTCCGGGTGCGTCCGAACGAGGTCGTGCTCTCGGTCGACTGGGAGGCCGCGGTCGAGACCGCCCGCCGCCAGGGTGACGGCTTCGGGCCGATCCGCGGGCTCCGCCGGCTCGAGGAGCGGTTCTTCGGCGACGACATCACGCCGCCTGCGCGCCCCTACGACGCGCTGCTGACGCACAAGCTCTCGGCGCTCGCGCGGCGCATCGACAGGCCGGAGCGCCAGGCGGCCATCCGCCTGCGAGGGCTCAACCCTCAGGTCGTCCGCGGCTCGACCGGGCGAGAGCTCGACCGCGAGGAGGCCGCGCGCGTGATGATGAGCTCGCTCGTCGCGTTCGACCGCGCACCGGTCGCCCTCCCCGTCGACATCACGCAGCCGGACGTCACCGCCGAGGACCTCGTGCCCGTAGCCGCGCAGGTGCGGACGGCCGTCTCCGCGCCCGTGCGGCTCGTCCGGGGAGAGACGCGCTGGAGGCTCCCGCGGTGGAGGGTCGCAAGGCTGCTGGCCCTCCCGCGGAACGGTGCGCGGACGCTCGCCATCGGCGGTCCGCAGGCCGACGCCTACTTCGAGCGGTTCAGCGGCCGTGTCGGCCATCCGCCTCGCGACGCCGAGTTCGTCGTGACGGGCGACCGGGTGACGATCAAGCCGTCACTGCCGGGGATCCGCCTGGACGTGCCTGCGGCGAAGAAGGCGATCCTCGCAGCCGCCCTCTCCACCACGGACCGCACGGCGCGCCTGACGGTCGAGAAGGCGGCGCCGGACCGCACGACCCGTGAGGCTCGGGCGATGGGCATCACCGGGCTCGTCGGCGGCTACACGACGGTCTACGGCGGAGACCCCAACCGTCTGCACAACGTCCGGCTGGTCGCGCAGCTCGTCGACGGCGCTGTCATCGCCCCAGGGGCAGAGTTCTCCTTCAACCAGACGACCGGCGAGCGCTCGCCCGAGCGCGGGTTCCTGGAGGCGCCGGTGATCATCAACGGCGAGCTCGAGAACGGGATCGGCGGCGGCGTGTGCCAGGTCTCGACGACGGTCTTCAATGCCGCGTTCGAGGCCGGCCTCTCGATCACGTCCAGGACGAATCACGCCCTCTACATCTCGCATTACCCGCAGGGGCGCGACGCGACGGTCGACTACCCGAGCCTCGACCTCAAGTTCCGCAACGACACGGACAGGTGGCTGCTGCTCAGGACGTTCGTGGGCACGTCCGAGCTGACGGTGAACCTCTACGGCAAGCCGGTCGACCGGCGAGTGGAGGTCGAGACGGCGCCCCTCGAGGAGACGGGGCCGCCCACCGTCAAGCGGATCCCCGATCCCGCCATCTGGGAAGGCGAGACGGTGACGGAGGAGGTCGGCCAGCCGTCGCGGAAGACGGCCGTCACGCGCAAGGTCTACACGAGCGAAGGCAAGCTCCTCTACGACACGACCTGGTCGTCGTACTACCGGGCCGAGCCGACGGTGGTCCGGTACGGGACGAAGAAGCGGCCGGCGCCGCCGCCCGAGCCGAAGCCGAAGAAGAAGCCTCCGCCTCCGCCTCCGCCTCCGGAGGCAGACCCTACGGAGCTTCCGCCTCCGACGCAGTAATCGCTGCGACGAGCCACGCCGGGACCCTGGTCGGCCGGAGCGTCGCCGCGTCCACGCACGCATGGCCGGTCCAGGCCTCGGCGACGGTCTCGCCCCCGCGCTCGACCGCGTACTCGAATCGGAAGCGGGCGCCGCGGATCTCGCTGCAGCGCGTCCGGATGGTCAGCCGCTCGTCGAACTCGACGGGTCGGAGGTAGCGCACGTAGACCTCGGACGTCGTCGCTTCGACGCCCTGCTCGCGAAGCCCCTGGTAGCCGCCGTCGAAACGGCGCAGGTACTCGATCCTCGCGGTCTCGAACCAGACGAGGTAGGCGGCGTGGTGGGCGATGCCCTGCGCGTCCGTCTCCGCGAAGCGGACCGTGAGGTCGAGGTGGAAGCGGTAGTCGCCGATGGCGAGACTCTACGGTCGTGGAGGTCGAACGCATCGCCGAGCTCTTCCGCAGCTGCGGCCCGGCCGTCGTCCTGACGGGAGCGGGGATCTCGACCGAGAGCGGCATTCCGGACTTCCGCTCGCCCACCGGCATCTGGGCGCAGTACGACCCGGCCGAGTACGCGACGATCGACGCCTTCCGCGCCGACCCGTACAAGGTCTGGAGCTTCTACGCGCTGCGGCTCCGCGTCCTCGTCGAAGCCCGCCCGAATTCCGGTCACGAGGCGCTTGCCGCGCTCGAGCGGTCCGGCCGCGTCTCGGCGGTGGTGACCCAGAACATCGACGGCCTGCATCAGCGGGCGGGCAGCCGCGACGTCACCGAGGTGCACGGCTCGATCCGCAGCTCCACATGCCTTCGCTGCGGAGCCTCGTACCCGCTCGACGAGCTCCTCCGCCTGGTGGAGGATGCCGAGGCGCCGATCTGCACGCGCTGCGGGGCGGTGGTGAAGCCTGACGTCGTGATGTTCGGCGAGCTGCTTCCCGAGGCGGCGATCGACCGCGCCTACGAGCTCTCGCGGTCGACCGGGCTCATGCTCGTCGTCGGCTCGACGCTCGAGGTCTGGCCGGTGTCGCAGCTTCCGCAGGAGACGCATGCCGCCGGCGGGATCGTCGCGATCGTCAACAAGGGGCCGACTGCCTGCGACGGCCTCGCGACCGTCAAGAGCGATGGCGCTGCCGGCGAGACGCTGGCGGCGCTCGTTCGGGCCTTGAGCTAGGCCGCGGCGCGGCGGAGCGCGCGCTCCGAGATCACCGTGCGGCAATCCCGGCAGACACGCTGCTCGACCTCGTACGGCACGCCCGCCCGTTGGCGGATCACGTGGGTCGTCACCTCGTGATGCCGATGCGATCTTGTCCTACGGAGCATGTTCACTGTTGCCTTCATTCGGCGTGATTGCGTTGACGCTTAAGGGGATGCCCTCGAAATGACGATGGAAACCTTCGTGCTGAGCCGTCTACTCCCTGCGACGGTAGCGATCGCTACTTGTTTGGCCGCGGCGCTGATCTTCACAGGCTCCATACAAGCTTCCCGCACCGGCCGGACGGCGCCGGGATGCGCCTCCGGGACCACGAAGAGCCTCGTGACCTCGACGCGGTCCTTCGCGGTCGACGTGCGCGGCCTCGTCCGCGTGCACCGCAAGCCCGGCGGGAGGGCGTTCGCGCGGTTCGGGCGGCTGAACGTGAACAACGTCCCGACCGTCTTCGCCGCGCTCGAGTCCGTCCTGGGCGCGCGGTGCAAGGCGGCGTGGTACCGCGTGATGCTCCCGCTGAAGCCGAACGGCCAGACCGGCTTCGTGCGCGCGCGGAGCGTTCGACTCCGGCCGCTGCGGACACGCATCGTGGTCGACGTGTCGACACGGAGGCTGACCCTCTTCGACCGGGGCAAGCGGGTGCTCGCCGCAAAGGTCGCGGTCGGCGCGCGCGCGACGCCGACCCCCACCGGCCGCTTCTACGTCAACCAGCGGTTCCGGGACGACCCTTCGGGCCCGTACGGCTGGGCCGCGATCGGCATCTCGGCCTTCTCGGAGGTCCTCCACGGCTGGCCGCAGGGCGGGCCGGTGGCGATCCACGGCACGAACCGACCCTCGCTCCTCGGTCTCGCGGTCTCGAACGGCTGCATCCGGGCGAGCAACGAGACGGTGAGGCGCCTCTGGCGGCTGGCTCCGACGGGCACGCCCGTCCTGGTGCAGGTGTAGCGCTGCGAGGCCGGGGTATGGTTCGCGCGATGGCGAAGACGAAGCAGGACATCCTGAACCGGCTGGCCGATGCGGGCGAGGAGGCGTTCTCCCGCGTCGCCGGCTCGCAGACGACCACCCGCCTGGTCGAGGGCATGACCGGCCTCCGCGAGCGGATGGACGAGGTCCAGCGGAAGGTCCGGGGCCTCGACGCGCTCGAGAGGCGTGTCACGGAGCTCGAGAAGCAGGTCGCGGAGCTCCAGAAGCCCAAGCCGACCCGGGCGCGGTCGACCGCTCGCAAGACGACGAGCGCGCCGAGCCGGTCGACGACGCGCAAGAAGCCGTCCGGCCCTAGCTGAGGGGAACGCGGAGCCGGATCGCCGCGGGGGCGATCTCGAAGTGGACCGGTGCCGTTCCGGGCTGCTCGCCGTCCAGCTGGACCGGCAGCGGCGCAGGCGCCGTCACCTCGACGACGCGGCCGCGGAGCACCTCCGCCTTCGGGTGGGGGAGGAACGTCCCCTTGTAGATGCGCGGGATCTCCCGGAGCACCTCCAGCCTGGTCGCGTCCTTGATCAGCAGGACGTCGAAGAGCCCGTCGTCGGGCTCGGCGTCCGGCGTGACCATCATCCCGCCGGCCTGGTAGCGGCCGAGCGCGACGATGACGTCCTCCATCAGGCCGCTGCGCTCCTCGCCGTCGACCTTCACGTCCAGCTCGACGTTCTTCCAGCGCGAGAAGACGGCGCCGAGCGCGATCAGGTAGGACGCCTTGCCGCCGAGCGCCTTCGTCGTGCCGTTCGCCTTCGCGGCGACGGCGCCGCTCATCCCGACGCTCCCCGCGTTGGCGAACCACGCCGACTCGTCGGCGCTCTCGACGCGATAGGTCGCGCGCCCGAGGTCGAACGGGCGCGCCTCTCCGTCCACCGCGATCCGCAGGGCGTCGGCCAGCCGCTTCGGGATCTTGTGCGTGCGGGCGAAGTCCCAGCCGGTCCCGCGAGGGACGACGGCGACCTCCACGCCGTCGCGGCCCGCGATGCCCTGCACCACCTCGTGCATCGTCCCGTCGCCTCCGAAGACGACGAGGAGCTCGGCACCCTCGTCGGCGGCTTCTCGCGCGAGCTCGCCCAGCTGGCCGGGCCGTTCGGAGAAGATCGCCTCGCCGCGGAGCCCGGCCGCGTGGGCGGCGCGCGCCAGCTCGGGCCAGCGCCTTCCCGTCTTCCCGTTCGCAGAAGCCGGGTTGACGAGGAGCGCGGTCTTGACGCTCAGATCGTCCGCAGCGCGAGCTCGGTCATGGCGTCGACCGCCTGGCGCATCTCCTCGTCGGTGATCCGGACGAACTCGCCCTCGACGACGACGTCGCTGACCGTCAGCAGGCAACCGGCCGCGACCTTGCGGAGCGCGCCGATCGTGAAGAGCACGGCGGCCTCCATCTCGACGGCGAGGACCCCGCGCTCGGACCAGCGCGCGTACTGCCCGTCGTCCGGGTTGTAGAACAGGTCGCTGGAGACGATCGGGCCGACGCGCACGCTCGTGCCGCTCTCCTTGGCGGCGTGGACGGCGGCGTGGACGAGGCCGAAGTCGGCGGTGGGCGTGTGCGGCTCGAAGTTGACGAGCTTCTCGACCGTGCGGTCGGACGCGACCGCCGAGACGGCGACGATCAGGTCGCCCAGCGCGAGGTCGGGCTGGAGGCCGCCGCAGGTGCCGACGCGGAGGAACCGCTTGACCCCGAGCTGCACGAGCTCCTCCATCACGATCGCCGCGGACGGGCAGCCCATCCCCGTCGCCTGCACGGACACCGGCTTCCCCTCGAACGTCCCGGTGTAGCCGAGCATCCCGCGCTCCTGGTTCCGCTCGACCGGGCCGTCGAAGAACGTCTCGGCGATGTACTTCGCGCGGAGCGGGTCGCCGGGAAGCAGGCAGGCGTCCGCGTAGTCGCCGGGGTCGGCGCGAACGTGGATCGGCATGCGCGGAGGCTACTCGGTGCCGAGCGAGCGCCGCGCGGCGTAGCGGCTCTCCGCCCGCCGGTCGCGAACGGCGCGCAGGACGAAGAACCCGACCACGAACGCGATGCCG
>DASTWB010000142.1:0-2315 GCA_035758725.1 Gaiellaceae bacterium | reverse complement strand
GACCGGTGAGGCGATCCAGATCCTCGGCGGCTACGGCTACACGAAGGAATTCCCCGTCGAGCGCTTCTACCGCGACGCCAAGATCACGGAGATCTACGAGGGGACGAGCGAGATCCAGCGGCTCGTGATCGCGCGCTCGATCCTCGAGCTCAAGAAGCGGGAGCTCGCGGCCGGCTAGCACCCTGGACACCGGTCCGGCCGACGGCCGACGCGTCCGCGAGGCGTTCCGGCTCGGAACCTAAGCTCTAGGCATGCCGCGCAAGCCGGACGAGCCGGTTCGGCTCACCCGTATCTACACCCGCGCCGGCGACGGCGGGGAGACGAGCCTCGGCGACGGCACGCGCGTCCCCAAGCTCGACTGCCGGATCGCGGCGTTCGGCACCGTGGACGAGGTGAACTCGCAGCTCGGCCTCGCGCTCGCCGGCGACCCGCCCGCCGACCTGGGGGCAATCCTCCAGCGCGTGCAGAACGAGCTCTTCGACGTCGGCGCCGACATCAGCGTCCCGTTCGGGATTGCGGACCGGCTCCGCGTCACGCAGGCGCAGATCGACGCGCTCGAGGCGGACTGCGACCGGTTCAACGCCGACCTGCCGGAGCTGAAGAGCTTCGTGCTTCCTGGCGGGAGCGAGCTCGCAGCGCGTCTCCACGTCGCCCGGGCCGTCTGCCGGCGCGCCGAGCGCGACGTGCTCGCCGCGGCCGAGCAGGTCGAGCTCAACCCGCTCGTGGTCGTCTACCTCAACCGCCTCTCCGACCTGCTCTTCATCCTCGCCAGGGCGTCGAATCCCGGAACGGAAACGCTCTGGAAGCCTGGGAGCTCGCGCTAGCGTTTCTCGCGTCGTTCGCCGCCGGCTATCTCGGCTCGGCGGTCGGCCTCGTGCTCGGAACCCTGCGGCTGCCGGCCGTCCTGCTGCTCACCGGCGACGCGTCCTCGGGCGCGGGGACGAACATCGCGATCAGCGCCGCGTCGGCCGCCTCGGGCGGCTACCGGCATGCCCGGGAGGGACGGGTCGACCGGCGGGTCGTCGCGTGGATGACGCCGCCGTCCGTCGCCGGTGCCGTCGCCGGCGCGCTGCTGACCGACGAGCTGCCGACCAGGCTGCTGCTCGGTGCGATCGCGGCGATCCTCGCGTGGAACGGCCTCGACCTGCTCGTCCGCCCGATCAAGGGGCGTGAGGCGGCGGAGCCGAGGCTTGCGCCGGCGGTCGTGTTCGGCTTCCTGATCGGCGTGCTGGGCGGCGCCGTGGGCGTCATCCTCGGCACCCTGCGAATGCCCGCCCTGCTTCGCGGCGTCGGGCTGTCTGCGAGGCGCGCAGTCGGAACGAACCTCGTGATCGGGTTCGCGCTCGGCACGGTCGCGTTCGTGACGCACGCATTCCTCGGGAACATCGACTGGCCGCTGCTCGCGGCCGGGGTCGCCGGCGCGCTACCGGGTGGCTGGCTCGGAGCCCGCCTGACGGGCCGGATCCCCGAGGAGACGCTTCGGCGCGCCATCGGCGTGGCGTTGCTGACGATCGCGCTGGCGTTTGCCGCGGAGGTCGTGCTGGGCTAGGCCGCGGCGCCGCAGCGTCCTGCCGGGGTGAGCGCGAGCGGTCCCACCGGCGGCGCCGGCCCTCCGGTCCCCGGCTGCGTCCAGGAGGTCTCCTGCCGGAGCGCGATCGTGTGCGGGCCGGCGGCGAGCACGACCTGGCCGAGCGAGACGTACTGTCCCGCGTAGTTCAGGCGGTGGCGGTCGCTGCCGATCCTCCGGCCGTCGACCGACGCGGCGAGCCTGCCCCGGAACGATCCTCCCAGCCAGAGCTCGTACCGGCCGGATCTCGGGACACTCACTTCGACCGCGGCAGGGAGCGCGCTCACCTGAAGGAGCGCGGGCCGGTCGGGGCATGGCACCGGCGCGCCGGCGGAGATGTTCTCGCCTCGCCGCCACACCTCGTAGAAGCGGCCGGACCAGACGAGCCGGTACGCCGCGGGCGGCCGGCTCTCGACGGGCGAGCGCCGGAGCACGAGCGTCCGGTACACGAGGATGTCGGACGGCCGGAACGCGGAGAGGTCGGCGAATCCGCCCTTCGGCAGCGTCGACCCGTCGTTCAGCGCGACCGGCCGGCGCCGAAGCTCCGACGCGCCCTCCGCGTCGAGGCGCCGGAGGAAGTGGCGCACGCCGTACGGCTGGTACTCGGTCATCAGCGCCGGCCCGCTGCCGGCGAACTGCTCACCGATCCGCTCGAGCTCGGCGAGCTGGTCCCGGGGGGCGAGGTTCACGTCGTGGTAGGCGAGGGCGTTCGACCACAGGACGCCGAGCGTGATCGCCGCGAGCGCGA